>JACOZA010000053.1 GCA_016181565.1 Candidatus Sungiibacteriota bacterium | reverse complement strand
GGGATATAAATATACCCATTTTGCCGCTCGAAAATTGTTCTAACATTGTTCATGGTGCGGAGCCAAATTGATTTATTTTCTGGTCGCATATATAAATAATCTACACGGAGGTGCGAAATGGCGAAGACGCCGAGGCTCAAGAGAGTAAAGCTCACCGTCTATGTTCTTCCTAAAGTAGTCCAGTATATTGATCATCTCGCACGTTCTGGCTTCTACGGCCGAGGAGCACGTTCCCAAGCCGCCGAGCGCCTGATCTGTCAGCAGCTCGAGTCAATGGTCAACGATCCGCTGTTCAAGGATGAGTTCGAGCGACTAAACCCGCACCTTAGGAGGACGCGATGAGAATGACCGAGACCAAGCCGGCGAGGGTTGAGGATCTACCGCAACAGGCTGGATCAGTTCCGCTCCGCTACTTCGGCGACATCGAAAAGCCGGAGCGGAGGAAGGACGGCATTCATATTCCGTACTGGGGCGGTGTCGAGCTCTTCTCGCTGCTCGGCGGGAAGCAGTATCTCGTCCTGATCCGTGAGCGGCCGCACCGCCACGTGAAGGGCGTGGAATGCTCCAAGTGCCAGAGTAAGAGAAGGAAGCCCGGACCCCGCGAAGGGTCACTCTATTTCATCGGCGAGGATGATTCAGCGCCATTCGTGGCTCCTCTTCGCGATGAGATGCTGGAAGTATTCCTCGGGGGCGGCGAGCAGCGATTCTTTGAAGAGCTGAAGCCGCCGGTCATTCGGGAGCTGGAGGCTAAGTGGGGCAAGGAGCGCACCAAGCGTCAGGGCGATATCTTCGCCTACGACCTGCAGATGACCTGGGAGGAGTTCATCCGCGAAGTTTTCAGGGGAGCCGACGGTACAGGCTCTCTCTCGTGCTCGGGCCGCATCAGGCTCGCTGCAGCCGGAGAGGCGGGCCATAGCAATTACTCCTCCGAGAGCGTCCTCGGTACCCGTCACACGCTGAAGAATGCCATCAGGACTTCCGATCGCGACTGGGTCACTTTCGCCGGGGTCAAGACGATGGGGCTCGGCGGGGGCATTAACTGGGGGTTCGTCGGCAGCGGCACACTGGAGGCGCCGAACCACAAGCCGCTTGTCCTCACGGGCCCGCACATAATCGCCCAAGCGATGATTCTCCGTCAGGGAACGTACTCGGCGGACTAGCTGGGGAAGCAAGGACTGGGTGCCCAAGCACCTGCCGCGATGAGCTCATCGCGGCGTTGTTTTTTATACCAAACCAAATATACTCAACTCTTTTGCGAACTCATTCCCGCTCATGGCTCTTAGCTCGTCTAATAGTGGGACTCATAGTTCTTCTGCGACTTGGTTCGACAATGCTCACCATAAATTGGTCAAGACCAGTGAACGCATCCAACGTGGGGAAGCGCTTGACAGTAGCATTTTAGTAGTGTATTGAATTAATTACGCATTTGATCCTTACCGAGAGGAGACCACGGCGTGGATAACAATCAAGTGATCCACGAGCTCCGGCAACTCTATCCATCAACCCCCATCCAGTGGTTTATGCAGATTCTCCGTCGGGTGGGCCTGGGGGACCCCCAAAGGCTGCGAGAGGAATTGGGGGCTTCTGAACAGCAGACTCTCCGCTGGCTGCGGAGGCAACAGAAGAAAGAGGAGCGCCGCGCAGCCACAGCCGTGAATCTGCTGAAACGACTTGAGAAGCACCGTGGGCTGCGACTTGATATGTCGCTTCCGGTGTCGCACACCCATGTCCAGCTGATCCTCGTCTACGGCTTCGCCAAGTTAGGAAGTAAGGTCATCTTCGCCGGGCGCCACACACTGAAGCCCGATTCGGTGCGGCAGAACGTGGCGCGGAAGCTTAACCAGCTTGGCATGCACCTCAATCGCGACGTGTTCAGTACCACGCTTGCTTTCCTCATCCGCCATGGAGTGGTAGCAAGCAATCTCGGTAAGGACGGCGCTCTCTCGCTGAATGTGGACGAGCACGCTCCCGGTGTCACGGAGACTGGCAGGAAAATCATCCAGGAAGTGAAGTGGTTCTTTCACGGCCGGCTCCGCTCCTAGAGCGCATCGAGCTTAGAGATGCCGAACCCGCCGCGACCTTGGGAGGCCGCGGCGCTTCATTTTTTATAGAAATCATACAAACCTCAAATCTACCAATTTTTTCAATCTTCATCCAACAGGGGTCCTCAAAAGCATTTTTGATAACGTATTTTTTGACGCTGTGTTTCCTGAACAAAATCCGACCTGTCCGCTGAAGCCCCGCCGGCTCGCCTCGCTGAAGCCTTGGCGAAGCGGGCAGGCAGGTTTATGCGTAGGCGGAACCTTTTA
The DNA here is from genome assembly GCA_016181565.1 of Candidatus Sungiibacteriota bacterium. Classification (GTDB taxonomy): domain Bacteria; phylum Patescibacteriota; class Minisyncoccia; order Sungbacterales; family JACQCQ01; genus JACOZA01. The sequence goes on along the minus strand of JACOZA010000053.1, from coordinate 1,701 downwards.
TTCAGTCGTATTAAAAGATTTGTGGCAAGTTGTGCTGTAGCTGCTGCCGTGCTAGTTATAAAGAATGTGCTATTGGGCACAAGATTTTAGTTCTTAATATCCCCATCAAAAACGGAGGCACTATGGCCTATCGCGCTGAATCGGCAGCATTGCCGTCCAGTGTGGAGGCCGATGAAGGGCGCCTTCACTATTGTGCGGTAGTAGATCGAGCAGTTCTAGGACCTGAGTGTCGGAGCCAATGCAACAAAGAGAGCGTCAACGCTGAATTTTGCATGGGCTCAAAGTGCGCGGCGCCGTGGCGGCTTTGTATTATGTGCTTGTTGCACAAGACGGTTGTCCCGGCCTCGGTTGTTGTGAACCGCGACTTGGGTTATTGCGCATTTCATGAGCGCGTGGGTCCCTCGCGGCGAAGAATAAATGTCTTTGCTCCCTGGGAGAATCAACCCAAGGAGATGCGCGCACGATTGAGGAAAAACGCAAGTTCAGAAGAGGTCATGCGCACTATCCTGCGACTCAAGGCGCGCTGGGAGGGTCTTTCAATTCGGGAGCTGGTGGAGGAAACGGGGCTTTCCCTCGCCTTTGTCTGCGGGGTTTTCCCCAGAGCGAAACGCCAGTTTGAGCGAATGCGTCGGGCCGGGATTTTGGAGCCGTCACTTGAAGAGTTTGTGACGTGGAGTGGAAATCCACAGCCTAGGACTTTTGTGGTTGAAGAGGGATCCGATACTTACCCTTCGCTTGTTCCTGGGCCTATCAGTGATACAGCGGACTATGTGCACGATCAGGAAGAAAGGAGACTACCGATGCCGAAGGGGAAGAAACTTTCTAGGGGCGAGATCAGCAAGATCCAGAGCCTGCTGAAGGATGGCAAAAAGACACGGGCGGAGATAGCGGGGCAGTTTGGGGTCGCCGAGACGACCATCAAGAAGTATGGGCACAAGAAGGGTTCTCGCAAGAAGGTGAAGGAGGATGTCGGCCGGAAACGGTCATCACTCGCGATGCCGAGGCTGCCGGAAAAGAGAGGCGCCTCTTCGTCTCCAAAAGCGCAGAGTCAGGGTACGACTGCTCGCAGCGAGAGGTTGGAGAGCGCTTGGGCTAAGGTCCAAGAGGGTCTCGCGGAGATCGAGGTAATCTACGCCGAGGCCAACGCTGAAGCGCAGATGAGCCTCGATTACAGCCGGAGGGCGCTGGACAAGATCACCAAGTTCGGTGGACGGCGAAAGAAGAAGTAGTCGCCGGGTTTGAATAAGAGCCGCCCTGGGAGGATACATTTCTCCCTCGGCGGCTTTCTCATTTATACAAAACTCAACTCATTCACTTCTTTCAGTATTTGACTCCAATTCACAGCTCCGAAATCATATAAAGAGTTTATTGGTATATAATTATTCTATGGATATTGTTGCGATACTGCAAAGCAAGCCGGTCCTTATAGGACTTCACCTTGGCTTTGCCATCATCGGCATTGATGCCTTTTTATGGCTATTGGGTAAATTGAAAGGCGGTGGCGGCTCGCAGAAAAGCAGGATAGTTACAGCGGCGGTGGGTGTTTTGGCTTTCATCGCAAGCTGGCTTGCCGGCGGCTACTACTACGTCGTTTATTATGGAACGCTGGTAAAGCCCGTAATCAAAAGCGGCGCGGCGTCGTGGGCGCACAACATAATTATGGAGACCAAAGAGCACATTTTCCTATTTGTTATTCCCTTG
>JACOZA010000052.1 GCA_016181565.1 Candidatus Sungiibacteriota bacterium | reverse complement strand
TAAAATGGAATGGCGATGGCGCGGTCAGGTTGGCGGCACCAAACTTGGCTATATAACCTTTGACGTGTTTATTGACGGTGAAAGCATTTTTGGCAAGCGCCAGCGTTTTCCGCCGAGTGTCGGCGGCCCGCGGAGCTGGGATGAAGCAATTCTGCAGAAAGGCCGATGGGTGGAAGATTTTCTTGAGGATGGAAGATATGAACTTGGCGCTCCGCTCTACATTGCGATGGAGCGGTGGGAGTGCAGCGGCAAGAACAGCATAAAAATAAAAGTTGAGGCCGACGTGCGCGAGTTAAAGCCGCCGCGTTTCGGGCCGCACACGGTTTTTTACGAAAATATTTTGGACAGCGCCCCGCCGCGCGAAGTTGATCTTAAGGTAGTCAATCCTTTTTCCGGCGAAACCGCGCCGTTGAGCCACGGCCACCATGAAAGTTCGTCGGCGAACGAGGCGGTAACCGTTTTTGCGCGGCGATTGGAAGCCGGCGGAATTGTGAAGTTCCCCCCGTTCAAATGCGTGTATGCAGTTAAAGACGTCAAGCTTAGCGACACTCACGGCAGTGCGGCAGTTGTCCCGCCGATAGAAAAAACCTGTCCTCAAGTTGATACCACCGTGCTCAATATCCCCATAGCGTTTTTGGGCGGAGGCGAGGCCTGTAGCCCGGTTGGCCACCACTCGCCCCATGCCGCGCTGTCTTCGTTAAACCAGGTTGATGCCGCGGTTGAAGGATCTGTTCGGGTCATTGAACACGAATTTAAGGGCGGGAAAATAAAAGTCGGCGGGCAAAACTGGAAAGTACCGGTGCTGAAAGGCGGAGGCCAATGCTTCCCCGACGATTTTGCCATTGCCGACATTGACGGCCCGGAAATTTGCCTCGAACCCGATCGTTCGACACGCGAGCCTGCTCCCACTCCAAGCCCCTCGCCCGCGCCGACCTCCGCTCTAGTTCTTCCGCCGTCGGGCCGGACCGGCGCTTTGAAAATCTCAAAGCCGCAACAGCCGGACAACAATGTTGCGCCCCTCGGCGCTTTGCGGATCCCGGTTACGAAGTTCACGCTCGCCGCCGGCGATCGCGACGTAACCGTGCAGTCGGTGACGGTGCGGAAAACCGGAGCGGCCGCGAATACGTCAATTGCGGCGGTTAGGATTCTTTCGGGCGATGGCGTTATGCTCGCATCGTCAGTACTCGCTTCGGAAGGGACTGCCGTATTTAAAGGGCCGTTCACGGTGCGGGCTGGCAGCACTGCGGATTACATTATTTCTTTGGATCGTCCAAAATCGGCCAACGATGACGGCGCGACGGTCGGCTTTGAAGTGACGGCGCTTGAAGCCGATTCCGCGGTTGAAGGCGATCTTCCTCTTGCCGGCGCGCGGATAACAATGAACACCGGCCTTAAGTTCGGGTCAGTAACAATAACCCGCGGGCCGAGCGATCCGGCGGCTTCGTTGCCGCGGGATATCGGCGCCTCGGGCTTGAAGTTCGCCGCTTTGAGGCTGGAAGGCGGGTCGGTTGAGGATGCGCTTTTAAAATCAATTTCATGGCATCAAGCCGGATCGGCGGCGCGATCCGATCTTGCCAATGTTAAAGTTTATACAGGAAGCGATGTCTATCCGGCAGTCGCCAGCTCGGATGGCAAGCGGTATACGGCAACTTTCCCGTCGGGAGTTTTGATCCAGCGGGGGGCGTCGCTTGAAGTGGCTATCGGCGGCGACATCGCAGCCGGCGGCGGGCGCACCGTTGATTTTGACCTGGAAAAATTTTCGGATATCGTCCTTGTCGGCAAGCAGTACGGTTACGGAATACTTGCGGCGGGCGGCGTGCCCGGCAGAGCGGATGAAGGCAAGATCTCGTCCGACGGCTCCCCGTCTTATAACGGTTATGCCGTAACCATACGGGAGGCCATTTCTCCTACTCCGTCGCCTGCCGTGATCCTGACTCCTTCGCCGTCTCCCGAAACGGCTCTTGGCTTCTGGGAATTTTTGGATATCAATGACGACTGGAAAAAAGTTTCAGCCTTGCCCTTCGGCCACCGCGTCCACCTCGTTGCCGCAAGCAACGGTTCGCCGGACGTCCGCACGCTCCTGCCGGTTAAGATTGAGTTGAAAGTAAACGGAAGTCTGGTCTGGCAAACTACCATTCAGGGCGACCCCGCGCTTACCTGCCGCGACGCCACCGGCTGCAGCATTGACGGCCCCGTCATTCAATCCTCATGGCAGGGCAGTAAAATAGAATTGACCGCGCGCGGCAAAGACGGAAAGTTACTCGCAAGTTACGCGCAGTAGGACTATTTCTGCCTCCGCTCGGCGGCGAGTCGTCAGTTTTTCTCGGATCAAATTCGTCGTGAAGTTTCACAAAGAAAAGTTTAAAAAGTTCGTTAAAAGCATTCACGCTAGCGTTCGCAAGCGCAGTATCTTTAAAGACGCTTAATAGTGTCTTTGAGGTTTTGGATAGGGCGCAAATCCTTTTTCGTAACAAGATACTCTATCGAGTGTATGCAGTATGGAAACGAGGCACGCCTTATCAAAAATCTAAGTTATCCACAGTCATTGTTTGACTCAAGATTCCAGGTCTCGAACCGCGTTTTGCGCTCGCAAGCGATTTGCTTTGAACCCCAAAAGTCGTGGAAAATTCTCGCCGATTTGCCCGCCGAGGGACGACTTGTCCGCCGTAGCCCAAAGGGCGAAGGCGGGAGCCCCGAGGCGGTGAACTCGTATCATCCTATCTGGCTCCGCGCGCTTCACGCATTTAGAACCGTCATTTGGCAGATTCCCGGCAACATCTCTCCGTTTAAGATTGTGAATTACTGGTAGAAACCCGCGAATTACGAGCTGTGTGCCCCTGTGGCGAGCGATTGTCATCGGGGCATAGCTTTGCGCCACTGGTGCCAAACTAACCCGAATTTAACGATATCTTTTGTTTCTTAAAAAGAGATTTATTGTAAAAAACTGCAATTATAATCAACAACGCGCCGGGTCCCCAAATCCACCACGCGCCCCATGTGCTTGCAAATACATACCGGCCGACATAAAGAAGAACTGCTCCGATAGCAAGAAGTATAAGCGGTTTCGGATTTTTGTGAGCTCGGTAATCAAAGGTAAAACCCACTGCACCAAGAGCAATCATTCCGAATGCCAACCAACGCCATGCTGGTATAAGTGCCCCCAAACCCAAGTAAGTAAGGAGTGAAGCGGAGCCAATCCAGCAAAGCGGGCAGACGCCAATTGCGCCAGCTCCCAAAACTGGAGCTAACATTGTTAATAATTTCTTAAAAAAGTTTTTCATATAACTATTTTAACTCGGCAAATTTCTTTCTCAGCTCTTTTTCGGTCGTTCCGCCCATAGAGAACAGTTCGCCATTAATGATAACTCCGGGGCTCGACATAATACCGTATTTACTGATAAATTCTTGTCCTTGTGGCGTGGTCATATCTATTTCTTCCACAGCAAGCTCGGGGTACTCGGGCTGTATCTTTTTCAGAATCTCTTTGGTCTCGGCGCAATGCACGCACCCTTCGCGCGAGACGAGAGTCATGTTAATTTTTTTGTCCATAATGATTTTCCCTTTTAATTTTTTTTAATGCGCTTGGCTATGACTACAGCCAAGATAATAATGGCTAACGCTAAAATGGGGCCGAGGGTATTGTCGGGAGTTACGGTGGTCGCCCCTTCTTCATGGGCGTAAGCGGCTTGGATTATTGAAAACTTTGTATTCATTGTATGACTTGATTTTGCTTGCCCCGTAGCTCGCCAGAGGCGATGGTGTGGGGTGTTAACTTTTTACGCTGCAAAAGCGCGTCCCAAATAGCAACCGCTCCGACCATAAGCCCGATAAGCACCCATGGCATTCTCGTTACAATATCATTCCACACGACATGGAAAATTGAACCTTCCCAGAATGCCATCTTAAACGGCAAATATTGGAAAAGATACGCGCCGATGCCGATGAGCCCCCACGCCATGACTCGTTCAACCTTTTCCTGCGAGCGGCTGACCCAATCCACAGTGTTGATGCCGAGAATGGCAAGGATGACGAGGAAAATAAGGGGCGTGGCTCTTCCCAAACCATGAACTACTCCCAAAAGAACTCCGTCACTTACGGTTCCCGCGGTTGCAATATATGTGAGCAGTACATAGAAAGCAGGATTAGGACAGCCCACGCCGGCATTGCCCAAGAAAAGGCCCATAAAAAACGATTTTGAATAATCGCCGCTTTTTTGGAGCGAAGTCGGCAGCACTTTTGCCATAAAAGGCAGGCGGAAAACAATGAGTTTTAATTCGGAGAGTCCAAAGACGAATGCCATTGCTCCGGCAATGCCAAACATCCAGCG
>JACOZA010000051.1 GCA_016181565.1 Candidatus Sungiibacteriota bacterium | reverse complement strand
GGTAATTATGTATAAATGTAACCAAAATACAGTTGGATGAAGTTCTTTAGCAAGTTGTCTCTGCGGTGGTTGAAGCGGTACTCCATCTCTTTCAAGTACAGGGGGAAATTCGCCCTACTGACCCCACGATACTGGTAGAGACCATGCTTGGCAAAAGACCAGAAGCCCTCGATGCCGTTGATGTGGGAGTGGTATCTCCGGCCCTGCCTCCCGAAGGTCCGGTGGTGGGCCACGGTGAGGTGTTTGCCGAAGCGTTTGAGGGAGCGGTAACTGCGGAAGGAGTCGGTGAAGTACACTGAACCTTTGCGGGTTTTCTTCCGGATGATGTCCATGAGCGTCGGGGCGTCGAGGGTATAGACGATCTTGGTATATACCTTGGAATCCCGCTCCAGAAGCCCCAAAACCACACTCTTGCCAGCCGCGCCCCGGCCCCGTTGACCTTTCCTTCTGCCGCCGAAGTAGGCATCATCTATCTCGATTTCTCCCGACAGCTTCGCTCCTTCAAGCTCCGAGACATGATAGATGATCTCTCTAAGTTTCCGATATACTCGTTCCACCGTCCGATAGTTCACTCCGAGGTCTACGGCTAAGCGGGAAGCCGGGATCTGCTGGTGGAAACCGACGATGATATTCAGCTCTCGCTTCAGCATGCTGTGCCGCTTCTGCCGCTTGCACTTCCGGCATTTCAGGTATCCGCGCTTTGTTCTCCACAGACGATATGACCCCCGAGCAGAAATGACGTCAGACGCGCACTTTCCCGTTTTTTCAGCATAACCACAAGCTTATTCTACTGCTCGTGGTTACAAAGTTACATAATTACCTTAATTTTCAATTATCAATTTTCAATCAATGATCTAAATTCCAATGTTCAATTAGCGCCGCCGGGCTTGAAAATTTAATCATTGAAAATTCATTGAAAATTGGCCATTGAAAATTGAAAATTCAAGCGGTCAAAATTTATTTCCAATTTGGCCGCCAGAATTTAGAATTGTTAGCGGTATGTCTTCTAAGTCCCAAATTTTTTTCTGGCTACTCATCGCCTTTATTCTCGGAGTTGCTTTTGCCTCATTTGTCCCGCCGTCCATGCCGCTCATATGGGCGGTTTTTGTTTTGGGCGGGACAACGGCGGTGTTCGGCGCGCTTGATGCCGAAAAGCGCAAAAAAGCGATTATCGCCGGTTTCGCGGTTATGGTTTTTGCGTTCGGCTTGTTTTGGTTTGCGAGGTCGAGCCGAGCGGTGGCAGGTCTAGATCGGGTTTCAGGCGAGCGTCTGACTTGGGAAGGCATGGTTGACGACGAGCCGGTGCGTACGGCCAAAAGCCAGCGCGTTGTTGTTCGCGAAAAAGTGAGCGGCTTAAAAATGCTGGTTACAACTCGGCAATATCCGGAATACCGCTACGGCGATATTGTGAAAATATCCGGTAAAATTGAGAAGCCGGAAAATTTTTCGGATGATTTTGACTACGCGGCCTATCTTGCCAAAGACGACATTTTTTACGTTATGTCTTTTCCCGAGATAGAGGTTCTCGAGCGGGGACGGGGGAGCGGACTTTACCGGTTTTTGTTTCAGATAAAATATTCTTTTTCCTCGGCGCTCAATCGTCACTTGCCCGAACCACACGCCTCGTTCATGGCCGGACTGATTCTCGGCGAACGCAAGAGTTTTCCGCCGGAGCTTACCGAAAAGCTGCAGGCGACGGGCACAACTCATCTTGTGGCCCTTTCCGGATACAACATCACCATCGTCGCCGACGCTTTTCTGAAGACCCTCACTTTCTTTTTCATTCCTTTTTCTTGGGCTTTCGGCGTCGCCATTCTCGGCATTATGCTTTTCACCATGCTTACTGGTGCTGCGGCTTCGGTGGTGAGGGCGGCGATTATGGGTATTTTGGTTCTCGTCGCCCGGCGCGAGGGCCGGCAGTATCAAATGAGAAACGCTCTCGCTCTCGCCGCGGCGGCAATGCTTTTCGTGAACCCCAAGATTTTGCGGTTTGACGCCGCTTTTCAATTGTCCTTTCTTGCCACTCTGGGGCTCGTCTATGTCGCGCCGGTTTTTGAGCGCGGTTATGAGAAGATAAAATTGCGCTTTATTCCCCTTCTCCGCGGCGCAAAATTGATCCGCGAGAGCCGCGATCTCCGGCATCGTCCTTCCAGGAAATATTTTTTCCGCGATGTTCTCGTTTCAACCCTTTCCGCCCAATTTATAGTTTTGCCTCTTCTCGTGTACAATTTCGGCAAGCTTTCGCTTGTGGGGCCGCTCGCCAATGTTGCCGTCGTGCCTTTTATCCCGGCGACGATGTTTTTTGGTTTTGTTGCCGGAGGTGCGGCGCTGGTAAACGATTTTCTGGCGAGAGTCCCGGCGGCGGCAGGATGGGCGATGCTGCATTATGAGCTCGGCGCCATAGATTTCTTTTCCCGTTTTTCTTGGGCTTCGGCCGAGGTCCGCTGGCTTGGTCCGGCGGTTGCCGTCGGGCTGTATTTTCTGATCGTCTTTTGGCTTTGGCGGGAGTATAAAAGCAAATATAGACGCAAGGGATAATGTAAGTGTAAACGCAAGTTGGGTCTTTGTCTCTGTTATACGTTTGCGTTTAATTTTGCTTCTACTGGCATGTTCAAATTTAGAAGATACGGGCACTGGTATTTTCTTTCAGCGCTGGCCTTGGGCGTTTTTGTCGTCTGGAGCGCGGTTTTTTATGCCGAGTCGCGGCGCGGCCGCGTTTTTCTTCACGTCCTGGACGTGGGGCAGGGCGACGCTATTTTCATCGAGGCGCCCGGCGGAAACCAGGCGCTCGTTGATGGTGGGCCGGATAATTCGGTTGTAGCCCGGCTCGGCGAAGTTATGCCGTTTTGGGATAATTCCATTGACCTTGTGGTTCTGACTCATCCCCATGCCGACCACCTCGACGGATTGCTTGAAGTGATTAAACGTTACGATGTTGGCGTGATAATTGAATCCGGCGTGAATCATTCCATTCCGGAATATGCCGAGTGGCAAAAGGCCATTGCCGATAAGGGTATTGCGCGGCTGGTTGCCCGGCGCGGCATGATTGCCAATCTTGGCGGCGGGGCCTACTTGAAGGTTCTTTCTCCTTTCGATTCATACGAAAATGTTACTGTCAGGAATGTTCACGACGCGGCTGTAGTGGCCAAACTTGAGTTTGCGAGCTCAACCGCTCTTTTGATGGCCGATGCCGAGGCGGTGCTCGAGCGGCGGCTCTTGGCTGCTGGTGAAGATTTAAACGCCGAGGTTTTGAAAGTTGGCCATCACGGCTCTAAGACCTCAACTTTAGAAATGTTTTTGGCGGCGGCTCGTCCCCGTTTTGCGGTTATTTCCGCCGGCCGCAATAACCGCTACGGCCACCCGACTCAAGAGGTTTTGGATCGGCTGGCGGATTCCGGTGTCAGAACTTTCCGCACCGATCAGGACGGCACCGTGTCTTTTGCGAGCGGCGGCGGATATTTTGTCCCGGATTCAAACGATTGAACCGAGCGGCTATTGGCAAATGAGAACCTTTTTGATACATTCAAAACGAATCCTATTGAAGGAAGCCTATTGAAGTCCGACTTCAATAGGCTTCAAAAAACAATGCACAGTTTCAACTTCCCGGTTTTTAAAACCAAGATTGACAACCTCGCGCAGTCCTTCGCTCTTGAAGATCCGGCGGACCGCCGCCGGTATTTTGACGCCAAGGCTGGTTCCGAGATTGAAAAAATCCGCGAATATCTTCGCACCGGCACTTTTGTCGGTTTCCTTCTCGGCAAGAAAAATTCGGGCAAGGGTACTTACTCCAAACTTTTCATGGAAGCCATCGGTGGCGACAGGGTGGCGCATATTTCGGTGGGTGATGTTGTCCGGGGTGTGCATAAAGACCTTGCAGAAGAGCATCGCAAAAAGGAATTGATTGATTTTCTGAAGCGCCGCTATCGCGGGTTTATAACTATCGAGCAGGCTTTAGACGTCGTTTTGGGGCGCGATACCAAAACGCTCCTGCCCACCGAAGTCATTCTCGCCTTGGTGGAGCGGGAGGTAGACCGCCTCGGCCGAAGAGCCGTTTTTATTGACGGTTTTCCCCGTCAGCTTGACCAAATATCCTATTCGCTGTATTTCCGCGCTCTTATCGGCTACCGCGATGATCCCGATTTCTTCGTGTTCATTGACGTGCCGGAGGCGGTGATTGACGAAAGAATGCGCCATCGCGTGGTATGTCCCAAATGCCAGACGCCGCGGAGTTTGAAGCTTTTACGCACCAAGAGAATTGGTTACGATGCGCCCGCAAAACAGTTTTATCTCATCTGCGACAACGCCGAGTGCGGCGGCGCGCGGTTGACGGCAAAAGAAGGCGACGAACTTGGCATTGAGGCCGTTCGCGAGCGGATTGAAGTTGACGATCGGGTTATTCGCCAGCTTACGGTTTTGGAAGGCGTGCCGAAAATTTATTTGCGCAATTCCGTGCCGGTGGATTTGGCGCGCGACTACGTTAATGACTACGAAATAACCCCGGCTTACCGCTATGAGCTTACTCGGTTTATAAATTTATCCTCGGCTGGATACGACTCTCTACAGTAGCAGAGTCGCTTTTTTGGTTGTTGACAATAGCTACTCGGAGGATTTACTTTAAAGGAGGTTCCGGCGGGGGCGAAACCACAACTATCTTTCCCAAGCGGGGGGATCATGGGCATACAGTTGTTGGCTGTAGTCAGGGAGAGATTGCGCGATAATCTCAACGGCCATCCCGATCGCGCCGTTTACGAGGCCCTGATCGGCAAGACGGTTGAAGTTTTGCCGAACTCCGAGAGGTTTGTGCGGAGGAGCAAGGGTAGAAACGGCGGTAGAACCTTTTACTCCATCCGGCCGGTTGGCGATAAGACGGGGAGGGAGCTGCAGCTCGCCAAGCCGTTTTTGCAGTTTATCAGGCCGGAGAAGGAGAAGAAGGAAGTGAGGCGAGTTGCGCCTCACAACGGCCGCAGGCCAGCCGCTTTCCGCCGCTAGAGACGACTCACCCCCCCCGCGGAGCCGAGCGGCGGCGCTCGCGCGAGCGTAAGCCGCACCACAAGGTATGGCCAGTACCAGCCCTTGTGGTTTTTCTTTTTGTCTGGCTGGCTCATCGCACAAAAAAACGACAACGATCCGCGTTGCCGTACTCCTCCGTTTAGCCCGCCCTCGTCAATCCGGTTTCTTGTGTTTGAACGCCTTTCGCCCTTTCTCCAGGGCCGAGACGATAAACCGCGCTACTGGTGGCCATGGGCGCTCCCCTTTGGTCGCTTCGTAGCATCTCGTGGCGAACTTGATTCCTTCCTTGACACAGCCGTTGGCGGCGGCGGCGTCGGAAAGAAGCAGAAGGAAATTTGGGACCTGCGCTCTGACCGTCGTCGGGTAATGCCGGCTTTCCTGACGCAGCTCCGCGACGAGGGTCATTTTGCCGCATTCCGGCGAAAGTTCTAGCGTCTCGCCGCTAGCCAGCGGTTCTAGGACTTCCTCGCCCACCCCGAAGCACTCTTCAAGGATGGGGAGGATGGCTCTAGTCACTTTTCTGATTTCTTCCATTTCCCCTCACCTCCCGCGAGGCGACGGGGGCGAGTCTTGCGTTTCGGAGGAGTGCTATCATTATTGCCATTCGGCGCGCCGTGTCAACAGCCGCAAAAACCGCTCCGGTATTAACCGGAGCGGTTATTTGTTCTTCGGGCTGGGGAGAATAGGACTCCGGCTTCACAGCCCTCACAGCGCACTCTATCGAATTTATTACCCTAATAGTTTTTCTGGAAGGCGGCTAACTGGAAATAAATCTTTCGGATATAACTCCACAAGAGGAAGCTTATATTTTCTGGCCAGTTTTTGTTTTTCTCTTACGAGCGCGTCGTAGTCCTTTATCTCCCCGAAGAGACCAAAAAATTCAATCCAGTGATGTTTAGTAACAAAGTCAACTGTTAATTTTGGATTGCCGGGATACTTGATATTTCTTTTGTGTTTTACCCCTTTTTCAGAGAACCAATCATCGATAATCTTTTCTGCCATAGAGTCACATAGATGACCATCGCGGGCTAGATACTTGTTTGCGAACTTTACAGGATTTGGGTTTAATCCCGCGGCCAGAATAGCTTTATTCCAACTTCCGAATCTAAGTCGAGCGGCGTGATAGTGTAGATTTTCTCTTTTAAGAGGTATGCGCCCGTTCTTTAGATAGAATTCTTTAATACTTTTAGACACTTCCTCAGCAGTTATAACTTGGGATCGATCTTTACAACTGCGAGAGCAATAGACACCTTCACCCTTGAAATTCTTTTCACAGCAT
>JACOZA010000050.1 GCA_016181565.1 Candidatus Sungiibacteriota bacterium | reverse complement strand
AAAAAATTTTCTTTTCCCAAAATTAAAATGCAGTTCGAGCCGATATTTTTACAGGTTCTTTGGCAGTTTTTATCGGCGCGGCGGAGCCGCGATTTCGGATTTTCGCTGGGGGCTTGCCTCGCCGCCGTCTGCGGCGGCGAAAACCGTCCGAACTATTTCAATAATAGTCCACATTTTAGAAGAACGCAAGGATTTGGAAGCCGCCTCGCTGCGCTCGGCGGCCAATTTGTATTGAATTTTGGGCGAAAAAATCAGTTGGCGATTCTGTATTTTGGGAAAAGAAAATTTTAAATCAAAACCATATGAAATACATACTCTATGCTCGCAAATCAACGGAAGATGATGACTACCAAATCCTCTCGATTGAAGCCCAAATTTTTGAATTGAAAGAATTTGCCGCCAAAGAAAAACTTGAAATTGTCGCCTCTTTTGAAGAGGCAAAAACTGCCAAAGAACCTGGGCGAATTAAATTCTCAGAAATGTTGTCATTGATTGAGAGAGGAAGGGCCGATGGAATTTTAAGTTGGAATCCCGACAGATTAGCAAGAAACAGCGTTGATGGTGGAAAGATAATCCATATGATAGATCGCGGTTTGATTAAGGCCCTTAAATTTCCCACCTTTTGGTTTGAGCCAACGCCACAAGGCTTGTTTATGCTCCAAATTGCTTTTGGGCAATCAAAATACTATGTGGATTCTCTACGCGAAAACGTAACCCGTGGTATGAGACAAAAGGTGAGAAATGGAGTGTGGCCAAGCAAAGCACCACTCGGCTATCTCAATAACCCCAAAACCAGAGGAATTGATATTAACCAAGAAAAAGCTTCTAAACTGAAAAAGATTTTTGAACTCTACGCCACCGGAAATTACAATCTCCGAGAACTGGCCGAGTGGTGCAAACGAGTAAATCTCAAAAGCAATTTGGAGCGGGACATCGCTATTTCTCAAATCCACAAGATACTCCAAAATGTTTTTTACTTCGGGCTTATGAAATACAAAGGTGAGATTCACGAAGCTACTCACGAGCCGCTCATATCAAAGAAACTTTTTGATAAGGTTCAGGAAATTATGCGAGAGAAAGGCAAGCCGCAAAAAGTGAAGAAGCATGATTTTGCTTTTCTAGGACTTATGAAATGTCCTTGCTCGGCAGCAATTACGGCAGAAAAGAAAATCAAGCCGAGTGGCAGAGAATATGTTTATTATCGTTGCACCAAAAAGAAAGGGCCTTGCCAAGAAAAACACTTTTTGCGGCAGGAAGAACTATACGCACAAATCAAATCTTTTCTTCAAAAAGTTTCTTTGTCGAGCCACGACACAGAAAAAATTCTGACCGAATTAAACAAAGAAGAAATACAAGCAAAAGAACAGACTAAAACTTCTGTTCAAAATCTCAAAGAAAAACTGACCGAAACCGAGAAGGAGTTGGAGAAACTGCTTGATGTGTATTTGGACGAAAACATTACTGCCGAAGAATATGCCTCGCGCAAAGAAAAACTGATCAAGCAAAAGATCGGACTGCAGGAAGAAATCCGTGATTTTGAACAGAAAGGCCTGTCGTGGCTCGAACCGGCTCGTGAGTTTGTTTTATCGCTTAATCAAGCCACTAAACTGCTTGAATCAGAAAACAAGGCGGAAATGACAACATTTCTTAAAAATATCGGCTCAAACTGCATTTTACAGAATCGCCAACTGATTTTTTCGCCCAAAATTCAACACAAACTGGCCGCCGAGCGCAGCGAGGCGGCTTCCGAAAGCTTGAGGTTTTCTAAAATGTGGGCGTTATAGGAATCGGACCTGGGTTAAAAATGTAATGTAGGGCTCTTCCGGGAGCTCTTTTATCTCGAATACAAAGTGGGCGATACAGGGATCAAACCTGTGGCCTCGTCAATGTCAATGACGCGCTCTATCACTGAGCTAATCGCCCACTTTGTATTCGGTTTTTAATGTAGAACCCCGCGAAACGATAGGGCTTCGCCAGGCGGCGCTTCCCACAGCGCCGCGCCGGGGGATTTTTTAACGGCTCACACGTGCATATATGCACAGGTTCGCCTAAAATTCCCGCTTGACTCAAAGCAGTTTGAGTCAAGCCCACTTCGCTAAACGCCCTGGGGTCTCTATTGAATTGAAAAGTTCGAGATCAATCATAGCGGAATAGAGCAAAAATGCAAAATCTCTCACGATTAATCGAGAGAGATTTTGCATGGCTTGCGGATACGAGCTCGTTACTTCTTTAACGCGGCCTTGAGATCGGCGCCGGCTTTTTCTATGGCTGTCTTGAAATCCGCCACGGCTTTGCTGATCGCCTGCTCTCGCGCATCGCGAATGGTCTTTAACTGCGGGGGAACTTTCTCCAGCACCTTGCGATCAGCCTCGAATTTCTGCCGCGCCGCTTTCAGGCTTGCGAGAAATGTTATGCGAACGGTCTTCGGCTCCGCGTTGTTTGCGCAGTCAGTTTTCGCCTTGCCGACAGCCGCGTTGACCGAGTTTTGGAAGGTCGCAATGACCGCGTCAACGATTGGTCCGCGGCCGGCGAGCGCTTGATTATAGCCGTCGCGGTACGCTTTGACGGCGGCATCGACCGCTTGTCTGCGGGCGGCAATCGCGGCTTTGACTGTTGCATCGAATGCGGCAATGGCCTGCTTTTCTGTGTCAGTCTTGGCTGCTCTTTGCAACTTCGCCACGTGCTCCGCTCGGCGCGCGTCTATTTGGTCGCGTCCTTGAGTCCGTCTCGTATCTCGCGCGGTGAAGCGCTGGGTCAAACCGTTAGCTCGGTTTGTCTGTCGAGTGTTAAATTTTGACACGTTGTTCGCAATCTGCCGAGTAACCCCGGCGCCGACATTGCTGATGAGCGCGCAGAAGTTTTTGTCTGACGGCGCCTGTTGCGCCGTGACTGGGTTTGGGCTTGAGCCACCCGCAGTCTGGGCGAACGCCGATGACGGCAAGACCACATTTGCAATAAGCACCATGCCTGTTAAGCCGTAAGCCAGAGTGTTTAATTTAGAATTGTGTTTCATCATACGATTGGCCAAGATCGCCGAGGTCCTGACTATCAGCGGTAAAGTCCGAGGCGTCGGTATTCGTTTCTGCCGCTAACGCAATTTGTTCATCCGCGGAGAACTGAAGCAGGTCATTGACGGCCTCGTCCGGGTCGCCGGTTGAGGGAGTGATAGGCGCGGTGTAGCCCTCTAAAGCCAGGGGCGCGCCGCCAGTCGTCGAGGGCACGACAGTCGTTGGGGGATTGCCTTCGTAGGCATATTCTGGAGCACGCGAGCCGTACTGGTAATAGACGAAAGCTATTGCCAAGACCGCAATAATTGCCGTCGGAATAAGTATTCGTGCGTTCAGGGTAACAAAAATGCCCCTGATTTGATCTTGTAGATTGATTGAAGAGACGCGACCTTTGATTTCATCTCGCTCATTCTTATGACTATATCGGATATCAGTGCGGTTGATGACGGGGCTTACTTTCATCTGGTCGAGCGTGTATTGCAAAACCTCCTTTCGCGGCAGGATTCCTTTTTTGGCGTCTTCTAACAATGCAATGCTCTTGAAGAGTTCCCTGATTTCCTTCTCGGCCCCAGGATAGGCACGGAGAATTTCTTCCAGCGACTTGCCGTCGTCTCGAAGTCCTAGGGCCTCTATTAAAATTTGTTCGTTTTGCGTTTCCATGGTCCTTGATACATTATCCGCCCCAGATACCCCGGGCTTTAGCCTGGGGTGTCAATGGGCTGATCAGCGTATTGGCATCTGCCGGCGGAGAGCTTTTAGGGCGCGGTATTGAAGCTGACGCACCGCCTCCTCCGATTTTCCAAGGATAGCTGCGATCTCACGATTCGAAAGTTCATTGATGAATTTCATGATGATAATTTCCTGCTGCTCTTCCGTCAGTTTCAGGAGAGCGCTTTTGACGGTTTGGGCAGTTTCTCTCTTTTCCGCTGCCCTCGCGCTCTCGGCGGCGCTGTCGGCGGTATTTTTTAAGACTTCATCGGTGATGGGCAGCACGGCGTGTTTCTGGCGGCGCAGGTAATCGATGAAGGTATTTCTCGCGATAGTGAAGAAATAGTGGAGAG
>JACOZA010000102.1 GCA_016181565.1 Candidatus Sungiibacteriota bacterium | reverse complement strand
CGAAGCCGCCGATGCCGAAGGCACGTTCGCCAGAATCGTCTCCAAAAGCGGCGTCAAATCGTGTGATTCGTCGGTAAGTTTAAGCTTGGCGATACCCGCGCGGCCGATCGTATAAACCACCGGAAAATTGGCCTGCGCGTCATTCGCGCCAAGCTCAAGAAAAAGCTCCAGCACTTGCTCCTCGCATCTCCTCGGATCAGCCGCCGGTTTATCAATTTTGTTGATGACCACGATCGGTTTTAAACCAAGCTCCAGCGACTTTTTCAAGACGAAGCGGGTCTGCGGCATCGGCCCCTCCTGCGCGTCCACCACTAATATCACCGAATCAATCGAGCGGAGCACTCGTTCCACTTCAGAGCCGAAATCGACGTGTCCCGGCGTATCAACGATATTGATTTTAGTTCCTTCATAGAAAATAGCGGCATTCTTGGCGTAAATCGTAATACCGCGTTCGAGCTCGAGCGCGTTTGAATCCATTGACACTCCTTCCTTAAAAGCGCCGGTCTGGCGCATCAAAGCGTCGGTCAGCGTAGTTTTACCATGATCTACATGGGCTATAATGGCTATGTTTCTTATTTGCATAGTGTTAGTGGTCAACGCTTGCCCCGTAGCCAACGCAAAGCGTTGTGGTACTGGGGTGAGCGATAATAGCAATGCTTCGAATTTCCATATTAAATCCTTGGCTAGCTTGGGATACTCTCCGCCGCCCCCAGGCGGGAAGAATGAAAAAGCCTCGCGGCCGAGGCATCACCATCATACGTGAAAATTGAATATAGTCAACAACTTAGGCGCCGCGCTGCTCCGGCTGTCCGCCGCGAATCCTCCGATATCGCTCTTTATACTTCTCGATCGTCTCCTCGACTTCTTTGTGCGGAATTTCCACGCGCAGCAGGTCAATGGCGTTGATCGTATCGTAGATATCAAGTTTATGCTTTAACTTATAGATTGCATCTCGCCACAAAATCGCTTTCTCATATTCGCCCTCTGCGGCGGCTGCCTTCTCCAAACGCTCCATCATATTTATGAATGCGTGGTATACCCCTTGTTCGGCGCCGCCTTTGCCGATGGTGCGATCTTTAAACGGGATCCGCAGAATCGATTTCTGTTCGCGCATCATCGAGCGTATTTTGCCGCTGCGCTGCCAATCGAAAGCGGTGGAAATAATATTTTCGTAGAAATCCCGGGCTTGCAGAAGCTTTTCCGGCGCCACACCGGGGATACGCCGCAATGTATCAAGGAGGCGGTAGGCGCCCGCTTCAATCATTTCCACGCTCCACCACGGCTTAGCCGAAGCCCAGAAGAAGTGATCGCTTGAAAGAGCTAAGTCTAGTTTGTTCCGCAGAAGCCCGTAGTTCGGATGACGGGAATCCATGGCATAGACTTCGTGCAGGACCAATTTGGTTAAGCCCCACTGCCAGGCGTGAATTTGGTTTCCGGGATCTGACCATGAAAGAAATTGGATGCCATTTTCAATATCCTCCTTGCTTGAAGCCCAGGTAGCGGCAACCGGCGCTACTTCAAGTTCTTCGGGATAGTGGCTTGGAATATCCGAGACTGTAATGAGTTCGAACTCCGGGGTCTTTAAAGTGTCAAGAAGCATTTTTACCAATCCCGGACGATGATGCCCAAAGGTTTCTCCATCCATGGCGGTGAGCAGGTAGCGGTTTGTTTTCAAATCCTCCCGCATGGCTTCACGCAAACTCTCACTCGAGCGCACCACAGCGCTCATAATCAAGTTGCTCAACCGCCGCTCGCGGAAAAATACTTTTAAGTTTCTTCCCTTGATGCGATACGATTTTGTGTAATCCGCCTTTCCCACGTCGCCGCCGCAGGAGATTTCATCAAGAATCATCCAATCAAACCCGAGTTCCTCTACCACTGGCGCGAGCTTCCCATCGTAGGCCATCTCGGGCGGGAAGAAGCCCCGGGGACGATAGGCTTCGCCCAAATAGAACTTGTTTGTTTCGTCGTTCGCCGTGATCTGGCGCATAATCTCGCCCTCCTCCAGATACGGCAAAAACGCGTGGTATTTTGCCGAAGAAGTAAATTCAATCCTCCCTTGGTTACCAAGCTCGCGGAGAATGTCAATCAAATCACGATAGCCATCGCGATCAAAGAGCTCGAGAAGCGCGCCGTTGATATTTAAAGTAAGACGCACTCGCTTCTCTGTCTTGAAGCCCAAAAGCAGCGGACGATAACTCTGCGTAACGATCGCTTCAAGAATATCCGGCTGCTGCTCTGCCGGCTGGTATAAGTGGAGAAAATTCGCCCAATACATTCTTTTTCTAAAGCGCCGCGCTGCTTCGTTTAAGTTCTATGGCTTTCTTAAAAAGCGCAATGTACTCGCGGGCCGACTTTGTCCAGGAAAAGTCGGCCTGCATGGCGCGCTTTTGAATCCCCGCCCAGTATTTCGGATATTGATAGGTTTCAAAAGCGCGCGCAATGGCGCCAAAGAACGCATAGTGATCGAACGGCTCGAATACAAAACCGGTGCCTGTTTGCGCCCGCGGATTATAATTCTCGACGCTGTCAGCCAGGCCGCCAGTTTTTCTCACCAGCGGCACTCCTCCATAACGCATGACTTCCATCTGCGTCAAGCCTGACGGCTCGTATCTTGAGGGGATTAGAACAACATCGGCGCCCCCGTAGATCATACGAGGGAGCGCTTCGTCATAGGTCAAGTGCACCGCCACTTTCCCGGGATAAAGCTCTGGGAGTCCCTGAAAGAACGTCATAAACTCGCTCTCGCCGGCGCCCACGACAATTAACTGCACGTCAAGATTGGTAAAAAGCGCCTGCGCCGTATCCATTAACAGATGAAATCCCTTCTGCTCGTTGAGACGGGAAACGATACCCAAAAGAAGAGTGTCGGGCCGCTCGGGCAAATTGAACTTGCGCTGCAGCGCCGCCTTGTTTTTTATGCGCTCGCCCGCGGTTTTGAAAGAATAGCGGAACTCGAGAAATGAATCCGTTTCAGGATTATATGAGCCGTAGTCAATGCCGTTCAAGATACCAAAAAGCCGCGACCGCCGTTCACGCAGAAGATCATCCAAGAGTTCACCGTAATCAGCGGTGGTAATTTCCTGTGCGTAGGTCGGAGACACCGTATTGACCACATCCGCATAGCGGATACCGCGCCGCATGAAGTTAAGCTTCTGCAATCTGGGATCGGTAAGTGACGGGACGGGAGATTCTCCGGAATCGTACTCCATTTCACTGATAAAGTGGTGGTCGAACATGCCCTGATACGCTAGATTGTGGATGGAAAAGACGGTGGCGACCGACTCAAATACGGAATCGTTTTTGTACTCGGTGGCAATTAAATTGGGGATGAGCCCGGCTTGCCAATCGCAAGCCACAATGACGTCAGGACGCCACGGCGACTGGCGCAGGAATTCAAGCGTCCCCTTGGAAAGGAGCGCCCAGCGCACCGCGTCATCCGCGTAGCCATAGACATTGGCGCGTTTTTCGTAGTACTCCATGTTCTCAAGAAAGTAGGCCACAACTTCCCCTTTCTCATTTTCGTTCCGGAGAACATTAGAAATAAAAAGGCCGTAGGGATCGGTCTCGGTCGGCATCGGCATGATCCCCCGAGCTTCGAGTACAAACGGAAACCGTGCGGTGTCCATGCTGGCGTACTTGGGTACCATCACGCGAGCATCCCATCCCAGCGCCCTAAGTTCTTTGGGAAGCGCGTGCATTACTTCACCCAAGCCCCCGACCTTCATAAACGGCCCGGCCTCGGAAGAGACGAAGAGAACTTTCATCCGCGGACGTTTTCGCAAAAGCCCCATAATGATGCTGATTTACTGCTTTTTACTATATCATCAAATCCGCTTCCCAGCTACAACCGAAATGATTCCTGCGTTGCTCTTTTTTATGTTCCGAAGACGGCTCTCTTCAACTATTGGTATACCACCCTCCCACGAACTTCGTGCCTCCGCAATTGCGCTGTCCTTTGTGTCTCTATATACTTTATGCAATGGCAAAAAAGCGGATTGCTGTCTTTGATATTGATGGAACGATTTTCCGTTCCAGTTTATTGCGCGAGCTTCTGGAAAGTCTGATTACCTTCGGGATTTTTCCCTATCGCGCCCAAGAACA
>JACOZA010000101.1 GCA_016181565.1 Candidatus Sungiibacteriota bacterium | reverse complement strand
GGAACGGTGGCGCTGCGCGGGACTTTTATTGTTGATCCGGAGGGCGTGCTTCGCTACGTCGTGGTTTCCGACAACAATGTCGGGCGCAGTGTAGAGGAAACCGTGCGCGTCCTGCAGGCGCTCCAAACCGGCAAGCTCTGCCCCATTGAGTGGGAACCGGGAGAGAAGACGTTGAATTAGGTAACAGGTGATAGGTTGCAGGTTACAGTGAAATAAAAAGAAAAACGCCTCGCGCGGGTTCATCCCGTCGCGAGGCATTTTCGCAGAGGCGCTATACGAGTTGACTACAACTACAGGGTGAGCTTTGCGACCTTCTGGTCGAGAGCGGGACAGACGCTCTTGCCCCCCAGTGCCTCGAGTCCGCGCCGCTGGTAATGGCGTGCCTGATTCGCGAGATGCTTGCTATTGGCCGGTGAATCCGCAATTACCCAGTCGATGCAGGCCTCCGCGAACGCGAGGAAGACCAAACCGCAGTAGTCTGGATCATCCTCGACGGCCGGGTCGTCGCCGTTGATGGCACGGATCAGGGGGCAGATGAAGTCGTAGCGCGCCTTAGGCCCGCGCTTGCCGTTCAACTCCGCGGTTTTTTCGAGGAACCACTTCAGGCGCCGCTTCGGTGCTTCCAAGGGTACTGTCGCGGTCTGGGTCACAAGCGCTCCTTTCGCTGAACGGGGAAGGTTAAGGCGTCCTCTGCGATTATGAATTGTTATAAAACATTCAAGACAATTTTGCAAGGGCCCTGGCTGACAATTTGCGAGCTTACTTCGATTCCGATAGATTAAAGCTACGCTAATTCGATATGAACCAGAAACCAAAAAGAGATGTGTATATGGATTACGCTGGGGCAACTCCCGTTGATCTGCAGGTGAAGTTGGCTATGGAGTCGTATTTGGGGGACAAGTTTGGCAATCCCTCGGCCCTATACCGCGCTGGGCGCATGGCCAAAGATGCCGTGGATGCGGCGCGAAAAACAATCGCCGCCATTTTACATTCCCAGGAATCCGAGATTATTTTTACCGCCGGCAGTACTGAAGCCGACAATCTGGCGATCTTCGGCGTCATCCACGCATTAAAATCTATGCTGACGGCGCCGAGCAATGCCTGGGGGAAGGGGCATGTGATTATTTCTGCGATTGAGCACCATGTCGTATTGAATTCTGTCGCGGCGCTGAAGAAAGAGGGCATTGAGCTTTCGCTCGCTCCGGTTGATAAAGAAGGAATTATAGCATTGGATGAACTTGAGAGTTTGATCCGTCCCGATACGATTCTGATTTCCGCAATGTATGCCAATAACGAGATCGGGACGATTCAGCCGCTTGCCGAAATCGCCAAAATGATTCGGAAGGTGCGTGAGGAAAGAAAAAAGGAGAATAATCCCCTGCCGATTTATTTTCATTCTGACGGAGCGCAGGCGGCAGGCGCGTTGGATCTGGATGTCCAGAAACTCGGCGTTGATTTATTTGTCATCTCGAGTTCCAAGATTTATGGGCCGAAAGGCGTGGCGGCCCTTTATATCCGCCGCGGCACGCGCATCGCGCCGATCTACTTCGGCGGCGGGCAGGAGGGGAATTTGCGCTCGGGTACGGAGAATGTGCCCGCGATTGTAGGATTCGCTAAGGCTCTCGAAATCGCCGAATCAGTGAAGGAAAAAGAAAATGCGCGCCTGATCCAGCTTCGCGATTACTTTATCGCCCGTCTCACAAAAGAAGTTCCTAAAACAATTCTAAACGGCCACGCCCAGAACCGTTTGCCGAGTAATGTAAACGTGACTATTTTGGACATTGAGGGCGAGGCGGCAGTTTTGTATCTCGATGCCCGCGGCATCTCCATTTCAACGGGCTCGGCTTGCACTTCAACCACGCTTGATCCGTCACATGTGATTTTGGCGCTCGCGCGTCCCTATGAGCACGCGCACGGGTCGCTCCGTTTTTCGCTTGGCCGCTCAACAACAAAAGCCGACATTGATTATGTGATGGAGGTTCTTCCGCAAGTGGTTTTGCGGTTGCGCCAAATCTCGCCTGTCAATATGGAAGTTGACCAGGAGTCAATCTCACATCCTGAAGCCTTCGCGGGCCAAAGCGCCAAAGTCAAAGTCGGCGGCAAAACTTACAAATAATTCTTGCGCTCCGGCTTGTCGCGTCCGGCGTTTACCCACAGTCTGCATGACTCAATAAATCTAGAATGCCAGTCTCGCCTAATGAATAATAATGTACGCATCTTACGCTATAGCGCAAGATACGTACATTCCGGGGCGAGAGATTAATAGTTCTTATATCAATTTTTTAGCGGCGTTTACGACGGCTTTTTTCCAAGACTGGCCGTTCGTGGTGTCGATGGTAGCGGTGATAGGGCCTCGAAGCGGCTTTAACTTCCAACTGCCGCCGCCCTTCGGATTCCAAGTGTAGTGGAGGGGTGTGCGCCGCCAGAACTCGCGGAGTTTTACGACTAGGCCGCGTTCGCGATCGCTGCCGTGCCAGTTGGCTGATGCGCCGCGGAAAAATAGACTCGGTGCGTTGTGCACAGTGCGGCCGATCATAACATCGCGATCAGCAATCACGCGGACGAAATGAAGGCGGGCACTGGTTTTTCGCGCTAACGCCGCAGCCGATCTGCGCTTAGCCGCGTCCGCAAAGTCGGAGTCGAGCACTGGATTTCCGCCTCGCGCGAGGACTTCTCTCGCGGCCGTCTCGACGAAGGTACGCATGTGATCGTAGCCCGCGCCGAGCTTTCGCAGTTTGACGCGAAGAACATCGGCCTCAATTACGGTGCCGCCAATGCGTGCGGCGATAGCTTTGGCGACAGAACTTCTGCCGGATGATCCCACCAGCCCGATCATGCCCACAATCATGGGCCGCTTAGTTCTCCGTTTTTTGACGGTGAGAGTTCGCCAGAATGCGGCGAAAGCTCGCCTCTCCTTTGGGTTAGGTTTCTTGGTCGCCATGATTATCCTCCGTATAGTATAAGCATACCACGCACTTTACCGTTTAATAAACGATCGTTTGTTAAATGGTACTCCAACTGGCTTATAGCTATAAATTATCACCTCAAATTAATCATGAAAGTTTCACTGGGTCAAATGACCTTTGCTGATTTGCGGGGCGTGTTAGAATAGTTCTACTGATAACATGGATGAAACTAGAGCTCCCTCAAGAGAGCCGGTGGATGTAATAAACCAATACACGGGCGAGAAGTGGTATTACTCCGATATTGTAAAGGACCACTTTTTCAATCCGCGGAATTTATTGTTGACGGATCCGGGAGAGGGTGAGTTCAACGCCTCGGGAATTGTGGGGAGTCCCGCCTGCGGCGACGTGATGCATATTTGGATGAAAATTGATCCCGGAACGGAGCGTGTCAAAGATTTAAAGTGGCGCACTTTCGGCTGCGGCTCGGCCATTGCCGCCACTTCGATGTTTTCGGTGATGGTGACGGAAGACGGCGGACGGACTCTTGATGAGTCGCGGAATATCAAGCCGCAGCAGATTATGGAGCGGCTCGGCGGATTGCCGAATCGAAAAATCCACTGCTCGGTTCTGGTTGATAAAGCTTTCCACAAGGCGGCTAACGATTATTTCCGCAAGGCGAACAAGTACGATAAAATTGTCGTCGAGGGCGCCAAGGTGATTGATGCCGCCACCCAAACCACCGATAAAGATATTGAAGAGGCGGTATTAGAAGGCGCGGTTGATCTTGATTCAGTTCAAAAAAAATTGAAAGTCGGTATCGGCAATCCCGGAGTGGTTCCGGAAGTTGAGCAATTAATCCGCTTTTATAAAGAGAAATACTACGGTTAAAAACAGCGACCCCGCGAGAACTTCCGCGGGGTCAGGGGATAAGGTGCTTTGGCAGGTGACTGAGAAACTTCTTTATTCTCATCTAATTCAACATACCTTGCATTCTTAAAATCAGGAGAAACCCGCCCCTTTTTAATATCCTCATCTGATTTTCGAAGAGATTCTAAAAGATACTCGCTTGGCTGCTCGTCTCTTGTGCTAAAGGTAATGGTTTCTGTGGTAATAAAATGTTTCAGATAACGGTTGATAACGCTTGTCAAACTCAATCCCATCTTTTCAGCGACGTTCTGTGCGCTTGCTTTTATTTGTGGATCTGTTTTCCAAAGGTAGTCATGGTTTCCTATAAGAGAATAAAATGACGGGGGAAACAGCAGCTTGAGATCTATCAATGGCTGCTGCGCCAAAATGGCTACAGAGTTTCT
>JACOZA010000027.1 GCA_016181565.1 Candidatus Sungiibacteriota bacterium | reverse complement strand
TTCCCACTAAAGGGAGGGGCGTCCAGGTTGTAACCGGGGTGAAATGAGTGAACCAGGCACTAGCTCTGCCTCACCACCGGATGCTCGTGCCCTTCGCGGATGCGGTCAGCCAGGCTCTCCAGATGTTCTTTGCGGAGCTCATTGAATTTACCTGCGTCAAACCAATACTGACTGACGATGTCCGCCGCGTACTTTCCTCCCAGAAAATGCGGCATGATGACGAAATTGGCTCCAGACTGATAGAGACTTAACGCATCCTCGATCCGATGCGCTACCGCGATAAATATTACACCGGGATTCTGCGGCCGCAGACGGGAAAGCAGCATTTGGTTGGTCTCGGCGTCAGGAATGGTGGAGACGGCAAGCCTCACGGTTTTAAGATTAAGGGACGCCAAAAATTCCGCGTCTCCGGCATCGCCGTATATATTGGATAGGCCGGAGAGGGAGAGAGTCCTCGCCACCTCCGGGTCGTAGTCCACCACCAGAAAACTTTTGCCGGAATGCCGAAACACTCGGAGAAAGTCGTAACCTATGCGATTGTACCCAAAAAGCAGAAGTTCATAATTTGTCTCTGTCTTGCCTTCCGGCTGATTGAGCCGCCCGCGCTCAAAGACAGAAAGATAGCGGCTGATTTTCCCGTAGATATCAGCCGAATACAGGACGAGGTAGGTGGAACCGAAAATAGTGAGAAGGCCAACGGCGGTGACAAGCGCCAGCGCCTGGGGCGCGACATGTCCTAGAGAAACGCCGAGCAGCATCAGAATCAGCGAGAACTCGCTGATCTCGGCCACCGTAACTCCCGCGTCCCAGCTCACTCTCTTGCGGTATCCCAGGGCCCCGGTGATAGTCATCAAAATAATCGGGTTGATCGCGAGCACCAGCGCCGAAAGTATAATCACCGGGTAGAGTATGCCCCGCAAGTCGCCCACCACCAGTTGAGAGCCGAGCAAAATGAAGAAAATGACGATAAAAAAGTCCCGCAAGGGCGCGAGCCGTGAACTGATTTCCTGACGCGAGGGCAGATTAGAAAGCGCCACGCCGGCAATCAGCGCCCCGCTCTCCAGCGGAAAACCAAAGTGCTGAAAAAGCGCCGCCACGCCCATCCCCCAGGCATTGGCAAATAAGAAAAGAAGTTCCTGGGACCGCCCTATGAAAAGATGCAATCGCGGAAGCAGATAATACGAGATGCCGAAGAGGGCCACCGCCAGAACCACGGCTTTGATAAAAGGAGCGGCTACTCCGCCCCAGGCTAAGCCGCTTTGGGAGATTAACGGAATAAAGAAAAGTAATCCTACCGCGATGAGATCCTGAACCAAAAGAAACCCGATGGAAATGCGCGCGTAGAGTTTATCCAAATCGCCCTTATCGGAAATAAGCTTCAAAATTATGATCGTGCTGCTGAAAGAAAGCGCCACGCCGATATAAAGAGAGGTAAGCACGGAAAAGCCGAGCCATTGGCTGACGATAAATCCGGCGAAGGACGTGATAACGACCTGGCCCAGGCCGGTGAGTACAGCCACGCGGCCGATCTCGCGAATCACCTTCGGGCTTAATGAAAGACCGACAATAAAAAGAAGCAGGGCAACCCCCAGGCGGCTAAAGAGCTGCAGCGTCTCTTGCGATTTAATGAGGTCAAAGACGAGCGGCCCCAGCAGAAGCCCCGTGATAATGTGGCCGATAATCAGCGGCTGTTTCAAGAGCCGCATGCCCAAAGCCACGAGCGTTGCGATGGCAACCAAGAGACTCACCTCGCCAAATACCTGGAGCGTTCCGGACATAATAAGCGCCTTAACCGCCTAGACTCATTCTAGGGAGGGCAGTTCGTAAAGCGAGGTTTTGCCGGTCAAAATCTTGAATAAATTTTCAATAAAATCGCCTCCCGCGTATCCGATGATCAATGCCAGCGCCGGTGTGATGAAAGGCAGGCCCAAAAAAGTGATGCCCAGGTCTTCGGTAACCCAGGCGGCCAGGAATCCCACGGCGCCCGAGACCGCCACGCTAAAAATAAAGTAGCCGGGCATAAATGACGTGTTCTTGTATGAACTGCGGTACTTGATGT
Organism: Candidatus Sungiibacteriota bacterium; assembly: GCA_016181565.1. Lineage (GTDB taxonomy): Bacteria > Patescibacteriota > Minisyncoccia > Sungbacterales > JACQCQ01 > JACOZA01. The sequence goes on along the minus strand of JACOZA010000027.1, from coordinate 2,193 downwards.
AGCCCACCAGCCCGCGTAAAACCCCGCCCAAGAAACCGGACAGGAGCAGAAGAAGTATATTTGGCATAAATTTTTGTTTTTAACGATTAAGTTTTACTGCCCTGATTTTACTATATTTTCGGCTTAAGGGTAAACCCAGTTAAAGGGTATTCCAAATTAAGAAAACCAAAGCGCCGCGTTTAACGCGGCGCTTTGGTTTTCGACATGGCTGTCTAGGCGACTCTACTGACTTGGACCGCGTTCGGCCCTTTCGGACTGTCAGCGACCTCAAACGTCACCTTGTCACCTTCGCGGAGCTCATCGAATGTGATGCCTACGAGCTCGTTAGAGTGGAAAAAGAGATCTCTTTCCTGACCCTCGCGCTTGATGAAACCGAAACCCTTTTCGGTTTTACGGGCGATTGTTCCTTCTTGCATGTAATGTAAGAGAAGAGTGGATAAAATATCAAATACAGTATGCCGAAGGTGGAGACTCGATCCTTTTCTCTGAATCGGCACTGGATTGACACCAGGAAAGATATCACACCCCAACGATTCTGTCTATCTTGCCTCGGCGATACGTCTGATTGGCTGGTCAACTTGCCCCGCACGAGTCTACTCTACGAGGCTTGCGCGGGTTGATCGGCGCCCAAGAATCAAGCTACCCAATGCAGAAGATCACACCGACGATTTGGACTATCAAAGCAGTTTGAGAAACTCGTCTACCGTCAGTCCGGCTTGCTTGATGATTGTTTTGAGTGTTTTTGGTGCGAAGTCTTTTCGATGGAATGGAATAGTTATGCGCAGCGATAATTTCTCGGGATGACGCAATTGAACATGACTACCGGTCTGGTGGTATTCGTAAAACCGGGCTCGTTTAAGAGCCCGGAGTACAAGAGCTGAGGGTATGCGCGGGAGTTTTGGCACGTTATACGGCGACGCGGATTCTCTCGCGTTTCGAGGTCGCATCCCGCGATTTAAATTCCCTATCTTTCAATATTGCCTCCAAGTAACAGCGAATTGCATCTTTTGCCATTCCACGAGCATCACGGAGATTATCGCCCTGTGTCACGAGACCAGGAAGTTTCGGAACCGTTACCATATAGACGCCGTCAGTTGGCTCAAAAACTGTTTCGTATTGATAAATGGTTTCGCGTCGCTTTTTCATCCTTCTCATTTTATCATTTCAGCCGCGAAGGTCAATGCAAAAAGGCAAAGCCCCGAGGCGGAGAACCATCAAATGGGCGGAAGTGTCCCCCTATCCATCCGTGGCGCTAAAGCAAATACAGGATTTGTTGCGTGTTTGAGAAATGAAGAAAGCCACCGCGAGGCCGGAAGTTTACGGCAAACCGCTTCGGCGTTCTCTCAAGGGGTATCAGAAGCTTCGGGTGAGAGATTACCGGGTTATCTATCGAATCGAGCGGAGTACGGTGAAAGTGTTTGTCATCCAACATCGCTCGGTCGTATACCAGTCAGTCGAAAAGCGCATCAGATAAAACGAAAACATCCCCTAGGGGATGTTTTCGTTTTTGCGAACTCCCCCGCCGGGAGATTATTACTTCTCCGCCTAGAGTCCCTTAGATAAATTTATCTTAGTCTTTAGAGTTCTGAAATAATTTTGCGATATTCTTCTTTTGAAATTCTCAGGACGCGCAGTTAGAAAAGATTGAGTTGATGCCCCGTATAAAATGCCGTTATAAGAATGGTGCCAAGCGCCGTAAACACTAAAAGAAAACCGAGTATTCTCTCGAGGCGATCGTCGCTCTCGGTATAGGGCGACAAATATAATATCGCGGCTACAACCGCATAGAGTATTACGGAAAAAATGCTTTTCGATGTCCAGTGATGACCCGAAAAATTTTTCAGCCAATCCTTTAAGGGCGCGGATAGTTCTGCCCAAATAGTAATAACCACGACAAAGATAATCGTTAGAATCGCCGCGTATGCCGATGAAATAATTAATTTTAGCCTATTCATCCCGTTAGAAATAAGACGCGGACGAAAACATTCCGCGTCCTATTTTGCAATTATTGATAAAGTTAAGCTTGTTTTTTAAAATCATAGATTTAATCATGCGTCCGCGATTTCTAACGGGATCCATAATAATACGTCAGTTGATCGCTCCCCAGCGGGCCGCGGCGGAGATTACAAACCCCATCGCTCCGATAAGAAGCCCCAGCGCGGCAACGGTCCCGCAAAGCCACAAAGTTGCGCG
>JACOZA010000002.1 GCA_016181565.1 Candidatus Sungiibacteriota bacterium | reverse complement strand
GCGCCCTTTTGACACTCTCGTGCATGCGCAAATGAAAGTCGACAAAGCACCTAACCCTGTTTTTTTTGTCCGCCGCGGCTATTGCGCGTCCTTCCCGCATCGTGAGCGCCAAGGGTTTTTCGCACAGAATATTTTTGCCCGCTTGGGCTGCGAGTATGACTTCTTGAGCATGCTTGTGATTAGGAGTTGCAATGCATACGGCGTTTATTTTTTTATTGTGGAGCGCTTCTTGGAGTAAATCGTGGCTATATATTGCTCCGTGTTGTGCTTTGAATGATTGCGCGCGACTCTTATCGGTGCTGACAACAGAAATTAGTTTTGCATGAGAAGATTCACTTATAGCTCGCGCAAGTCGCTCGCCTTGCTGTCCAAGCCCAACCAATACCCAATTCGTTTTTTTAGGCGTCCTGATCACAGTTTTAGGAAACGACTTTCGCGACGGGAAGCGGGAGAATAAATTTACCTTTATATCCGCGACTGCGCATTATTTTTATGAGCTCCTCTCCGATATGCCACGAGAGAACTAGCGCATACTCCGGCTGTTCTTTAAAAAGTACCGCTTCATCAACGACGGGAATGTGTGTTCCGGGCGTGTAGAGGCCGATTTTGGGCGATCCTTTTTTCTCGCATAAATAGTCAAGCAGAGTATTGTCAATGTGGGAAAAGCCCAGTAAGGTATTGGAGCGCGCAGAGCTTGTTAAGCCGACGATTCTGCCGCCGCTCTTCTTGCATTTGAGAAGTAGCGCCAGAAGGTCGTTCTTCGCGCGATAGGTCTTCTGGGCGAAGAGCATAAGAGTTTTTTCATCATGCAGGCCCGCTTTCTTCTCCGCGGCCATAAGCTTCTTTACCCGTGTGCTCATCGGGTATTTGCCCTTTCTCGCGTAGACACGGATTGAGCCTCCCGCAGCTGAAATTCGCTCTGCGTCAACAAGCGAGAGGTTATACATCTCGAACAGATGCCGAATCGGTTTGAGAGAATAAATACGCAAATGTTCGTGATAGATGGTGTCAAATTCAAGTTTCTCGATGATGTCCATCAAATATTGTGATTCAGATATAAACACACTCTCGTCATCCATGAGTGCTTTAATATTCTTTACCAGACTGGCAGCATCGTTGATATGCGCAAAAACATTTGTCGCGGTAATGATGCGCGCCGGACCATATTTTTTGAGTATGGTTTTTACGCTATTCGCTGAAAAGAATTGTTGTAAGGTCTTGATGCCACGAGCGTTTGCGACTTTTGCCGCGTTAGTTGGTTCTACCCCCAGAACCCGCATGCCTTTTTCTTTAAATGCTTGAAGTAATGTGCCGTCGTTTGAGCCGATATCAACGATCAGATCGCCTTTTTTTAAAAACCCAAGGCGTGCGGTCGTCTCGGCGAGCTCTTGGAAGTTTTTAATGAGCATGTTTGTCATCCCCGTGCGATACGGATAGTCCGCGGGGAAGACTTTGCTTGGTTCGATAATGTAGTTTAGCTGTACGAGCCCGCAGCGCCCGCACTGCACGAGCGTTAGCGGATAAGCGCTCTCTGGCGAGAAGAGCTCCTGCTTTGTGAGATAGTGTTGGACTATCGGCTGATGCCCCAGCGAGAGGATCTCGGTGAGTTCGGGGTTATTGCAAATTTGGCAGCGCTTGACAAAACCAGTGTAATTTCGCACAGACATTTGGGAGGGTATTATTCCGATATAAATAAAACGCTAGCACTATTTTCACGCCAGGACCACGCTAAGAAGATAGGGCGCATAGTTATTTCGGTGAGCTTATTATTACTTTAGCATACCCGTCAGCTTGGCTTCATGGGTTCTATGCTAACTTATATTATACCAGCTCCCCAAATGAGCGACGATAATATGTTAATTGGGAGTTCCTATTTTTACTAGTGCAGCATTGGACTGCCCAAGATCTATAATTTATAATAAGAATCTGTGCAAGAATTGGATATCATAATTCCCGTTTTCAACGAGAAAGAGAACATTTTGGTGACGCTCGGCGCTCTTTCGCGCGAGGTCAAAACAAAAGCACGTGTTCTCATCTGTTATGACATGCCGGATGACGATACGCTTCCTGCTGTGCGCGGTAATCCACAAGCATACCCAGGGCTTATGGTCGAGTTTGTACAAAACCTCGGGCGCGGTGTGCATGCGGCGGTCATGGCAGGATTTGCCGCAAGCAGGGCGCCTTTTGTTTTTGTGTATCCCGCCGATGATGACTATAACGCGGGGGTGCTGGACCGCCTGGTGTCTTTGGCGCGAGAAGGCAGTGATATCGTATGCGCTAGTCGATTCATGCCGGGCGGCTCCATGGTCGGTTGCCCGCTCCTAAAAGCGATACTCGTGCGCGTCGGGAATGCCACGCTCTATTATCTTGCCAGACTGCCGAGCAGAGATTCCAGCAATGGGCTTCGCCTTTTCTCCCGGCGTGTCATTGACCAGATTGCGGTTGAGTCAGAAAAAGGTTTCTCCTACAGCCTCGAGCTGTTGGTGAAAACGCATCGACTCGGATGGAAGATAAGTGAGGTCCCGGCTCAATGGTTCGAGCGTGAACATGGCGACAGCCGGTTCCGTGTCTTGCAATGGCTGCCAGCTTATTTCCGTTGGTATTTGTACGCCTTTGCTACAACGTACCTGCGTCGACCCGCTTCAACAGTGACGATGAAGAAACTGCACACAGAATAAAATCCCCGTGGAAGTTCATGCGGTTAGTTTAGTTTTTTGTTTTTGATATATAACTGAATTCTCTATGCGATAAATCGATGCAACTTAGTTGGCAGAAAGCATGCCTATCGTAAGGACGAGTCGCCGTTTCGATTCCGGCCGTAGACTCGACGATGCAAATCTTCTTGCTCTTTGTAGACTGGTAGGGTGAGGTTTAAACGGTAGGGCACAGGGATACTTTGATTATATCTAAGATAACAGAAGTCGAGCGAAATCAATAATCAGGATTTGATTAATTATGAGCCAGAGACTCCCCGGGAAAAAAATTATTTCGGTTTTGCCCGCCTATAATGCCGCTCGTACTCTCCGGCGAACACTCGATGCCATTCCCAGAGATTGGATTGATGAAGTTCTGTTGGTTGATGACGCCAGTGGTGATAACACAGTTGAGGTTGCGCGGGGTCTTAGCCTGAAAGTTTTTGTCCATCCTCAAAATCGCGGCTATGGGGGAAATCAGAAGACATGCTATCAAGAAGCTCTGAAGCTCGGGGCTGACGTTGTGGTGATGGTTCACCCCGATTTTCAGTATGACCCGACCTTTATTCCGCAGCTAATCAAACCGATTGCTCGAGGTGAATATGATGCTGTTTTTGGCTCGCGGATGCTCACCCCGGAAAATGCTCTTCGTGGCGGGATGCCATATTGGAAATTCGTCGCCAATAAATTTTTGACGGTGCTTGAAAATGCAGTTTTAGGCCTTCACCTAAGCGAATACCATTCGGGGTTTCGCGCCTATAGCAAACAGGTGCTTCTCGCCGCGCCCCTTGAGGCAAATTCAGATGATTTCGTCTTTGATACTGAAATCATTGTCCAGATGAAGATCGCGGGATTCCGGATCAAGGAAATTCCTATCGCAACTCGCTATTTCAAAGAAGCTTCCATGATCGGCTTTGGGAGGAGTCTTGCCTATGGCATTGCGATTTTGGGAGTATTGCGCCGCTATCTCACTTACCGCCTCGGTCTACGCTCATACCCTCAATTTCTGCTGAAATGAAAATTCCTCGAAACCCAATTCTGCCGCTTTTTATTCTCGGGCTTTTGCTGCAGTTAGTCGGCTTTTTTGCGGTGCTGTCAGTTTCTAGTTCGCATAATCTTCCTTTTCCTTCGTTAACGGGGGATTCCAATCATTACCGCATCTTGGCGGAGAACTTAATCCAAAAGCGTGCCTTTGATATCTATCCCGACCGACCCTCGCCCGATAGCCTCCGCACCCCCGGCTACCCTGTTTTTTTGGCGCTGCTTTACTTTATCGGCCAGACATGGGTTGGAGCTGTGTTTCTGCAGTCAGCGGTGATGGGCTTTATTCCAGTGCTGGTGTATCTGATTGGGAAACGGGCGGTGAGTGAAGGGGTAGGGTTTGTTGCCGGCGTGCTTTCCGCCTTCGACCCTATTCAGATTTTTTATTCGACGCTGACGCTCTCTGACGCATTATTTGTCCTGGTGCTTCTTCTCGCAGTTTATGCGTTACTCACAGTTTACCGAGAGAGCAAAGCGTGGTGGATATTGTTAGCTGGAGGATTGTTGGGATTTGCGGTCCTGGTGCGGCCCATCGGTCAGTTTTTGATTATTCCGGCTCTCGGATTTTTATTTTTTCGGAGACCGGATCGAAAACGATTTCTTGTGGCCTCTGGCTGGCTGCTGGCCGGGTTTTTGCTGGTCGTGGCTCCCTGGTCGGTAAGAAATAAACTGCTGTTTAATTCCTGGCAGCTTTCCGCCATCGGCAATTTCAATGCCGCCTACTTTACCATGCTTTTCCTGGAGCAGCGAACGGGCATCTCGGCTGATGAGTGGCAGCGGCAATTAGTGCGCTCGGCAGGAACTGAAGATCTGGGGCTCTTGCGCTCGGTTGACGGAGGAGCGCTTTCCTTGAAATTTGCCCGGTCGGTGGTGCTAGAACACCCGGTCGCCTATACGACTTTTCATATCGTAAAAATGATTCCTTTTTTCTTGAATGATGGTCTGCGCGACATTGTGCGGCTCACGGGAATCTATAAGGCGCCGCTCCCTAATGTCAGCAGGTCGCTGTTGGCGGGGGAGTACCAATTATTGTGGCGGGAAGTGCGTGCCGGCGGAGTAAACACGGTGCTGCTTGTCACGGGGGCTTTGGCGATGCTCGCTGTCCTTGCGTTGGCGGCGGTGGGTGCCGTAGTGGGCATGCGAAGTTCAGAAATGCGGCTTGTGATTTACTTTTTTCTTTTTATAATTCTTTATTTTGGTCTGCTCACCGGGCCGGTGGCTAATGCTAGGTACCGCATGCCGGCGATGCCGTTTCTCCTTATCCTTGCGGTATATGGCGCGCAGGCGCTTCTCCAGTGGAAGCGGGGACTGGCAAGGTGAAGCTCCACGGCCCTGCCTGCCGGCCCGCTTCGTCTAAGCTTCAGCGAGGTGAGCGGGCAAGCTATACGGCCGTGGCATCTTCCGATGCCTCGACTACTTCCGGGAATTGAAATTCGGCCTCTTCTTTGGCACAATAATTCCATGCCTAAGCTGTCAATTGTGATCGCGGCCTACAACGAGGAAAAGCGCTTGCCGGAGACCCTGGAACGGCTCTTTGGGTTCTTGGAAAGAGCAAGTCTCTCATACGAGATCGTGATTGTTGACGACGGGAGCCGCGACCGAACGCTTGAGCTGGTGAAAAAACGCGCCGAGACCAAACCTCAACTCCGGTACCTCACGCACTTTCCAAATCGCGGCAGGGGGGTTTCGATCCGCGAAGGAGTCTTGGCGTCAGCCGGCGAATTTGTTCTCGAGACCGATGCTGACGGCAGCGTGGCCGATGAGGCCATACTCCGCTTCCTGAAGCATTTTGCGGAACACCCCGAGATCGATGCCGTTTTCGGGAGCCGTGAATTGCCCGGCTCGCGCATCGCGAGACACCAGCCGATTCTCCGGATATTCTTGGGGCAGGGCTTTATTCTGCTTGCCAAGATATTGTTTCGCATGTGGTGCACGACGGATTTCACCTTAGGGTTTAAGATGTTCCGACGGCGCGCGGCGACTGACATCTTCCAGCATCAATTTGACAGTCATTTCCTCGCTGAAGCCGAGATCGCCTATGTCGCCAAGCGGCGGAAGTGGAACGTGACGGAACTGCCGGTGACTTGGAGCGACAATCGCGACTCCCGCGTCCGGCCGTTGCGCGATTCTTTCCGCTCGTTCCAGGGCATGATAAAAATTCTCTGGCGGGATGTCCGGGGCAAGTATATTGCCGCTCGGTAAATCCACTCCCAATGGATCGACGGCTATATCAGGAAATGTATGAGCTTGAAGAAAAACACTGGTGGTTTGTGGGGCGCCGGAGGGTTTTGTGTGATAGCATAAAACGAAAAGTTGGAAAGACCGAGAAAATTCTAGATATTGGATGCGGGACAGGAATTAACGCCAAGTGGCTGGGTGAGCTGGGGAAAGAGGTTTACGGGGTTGAGATATCGGATGAGGCGATTGAGTTTGCTGAAAAACGCACGCCGAATTTAAAGGTCATTCAGGGCGAGTTTCCCAATATTGAAATTAACGACCGGTTTGATCTCATAACCCTATTTGATGTGCTGGAACACTTTGAAGATGACAGTGATGCGCTTAAGAAGATTGGAGCATTATTAAATCCCGGAGGCTATGCCGTATTTAGCGTGCCTGCGTTTTCTTTTCTCTGGTCGGAGCACGACGAGCTGGCGCATCACAAAAGGCGCTATACCGCGCGGGAGCTTAGGGAAAAGTTGGTTCAAGCCGGTTTTTATCCGGTCAAGATAACGTATTTTAATACATTTCTTTTTCTGCCGATTCTTCTTTTTCGTTTCATGAGAAAAACCTTTGGGCTTCGCGGCGGAAAAACTGATTTTTTCATGGCGCCAGCGCCGATTAATCAGGTGCTGGCCCAGCTGTTCGGCGCAGAAAGATTTTTATTTAGATTTGTTGATTTTCCATTCGGAGTATCGTTGCTGGCGATAGCTAAGAAGGGATAGTTTTCCAATAATGTTTGGGCGTTTCGCGTGCCGCTTTTGAAATCTATCCCGATTGAAGCCGCGGGGTTTGAGTACGACAACGAACTAATCTGCAAACTGTTTCGCCTAGGCTATAATTTGAGAGAGGTGCCGATCCATTACTACCTGCGCAGTTATGAAGAGGGGGGAAAGATCAAGGTGCGTGATGGTATTAAGATTCTTTGGACGATTATCAAACGGCGCTTTAAGCCATTTCACCCCGTTAGAGAATCTAACCAAGGCCAATAATTCCACTTTCAATTATAACCAGATAATTTATATTTATGTTTAAAAAATCTCATGTGAATTTTCTAACGGGATTCACATCGCGGGCCCGGCTTTGATGAAATAGGGATTTACAATGATCAACCAAGATTTTTCATTTGCAGAAGCTCTCAAAATATTCAGCGCGGAGGAGCTCGAGGCACTGGTCAAACTGCAAGTCCTCGTCCAGGCCGATACCGGCCCGGCAAATACCAGCGTTCTCTACCTTTTCGGTCAGACGACGGATAACGAGCAGTCGGTCTTGAAGTCTTCGGCCGATCTTTTGCGTGCTGGGATAGTCAAAATGGTCGCAATCCCCGACGGGAAGAATGCTCCCGGTTACGCTGGCTACTCCCGCTGGGCCGATTGGCTCTTGGAACAGGGGTTTCCTCGACCTTATCGCGTACTCGTCACGGTTGGGAACCTGAACACCTTCAGCGAGGCAGGGGCGCTGGTTCGAGAAGCCAAGGAGCAGGGCTGGCAGGATATCTTCATTACCGCCTCGCCCTTCCATCAGCTTCGCGTTTTTATCTCGACAGTGAGTGTTGCCCTCTCGAAGTACCCGCAACTGCGGGCGTGGAATCGTGTCGGGGCGCCGCTTGACTGGGCCGCCAGCGCCCGTCATTCGCAGGGGGTACTTGTTGGCTCCCGCACAAGTTTTGTGGCCTCGGAGTGGGCACGGATTGCCCGCTACCACAAGAAAGGTGATCTGTTACCGCCTAGTGAAGTTCTATCATACGCTCTGTCTCGGCAAATCATAAGAAGTAGCGGAGACTGATTATAAGAAGGCCGCTCAATTCTCTGCTCAAAGCGGGAATTCTTTGACTAGATGCCATTTGGATATGTCTCCTCTTGTTTCCCAAAGGGAAATATTTTCCGGGATGAAATATCCTTGAGGGTCTCTTGCAAGGGAGGGGATTAGCCCCCTTTTTTCACTGGCGGGTAAGTTGCTGTAAAGGAGGCTAAGGTGGGGCATATACGGTGCGGGGTCTTCCAAGTAAAAGCATTCTTGGGCCAGCTGGTTTGCTGCCAAGAGAGCCCCGGTGAGACGCACCCGGAAATAGAGCGATCGGAAGAAGAAATCTTCATAGCCTATTCCATCTATCTCTAGTCGCAGCGGTTTTAGTTTATCGGCGAGGTGCGCTGTTTTTTCTAGGATGGTTTCTAATGGCTGCCCCTCGATGTTTCCCAGCAGAGTCACATGCGGTAAAAAAGCCGCGCTTTGAAACTTGTTGCTCAACTTAACAATGATATCGCGGTAGTAGCTCAAGACAGCACTATCCGGTACAAACCACAGCGAGTAGGAACTCATAAAGGCTTCGTGGCCGGTTGAAATTTTCGAGCGGCAATCTCTAATCCTCCCCAATCGCCGCAATCAAAGTGCCTGCCGCGAATTTGATAGGCAAGGATTGTTTTTTTTCTCTTCTGCAGTATAGCAGCGATAGCATATGCCAGCTTTACTTCTCCCTTTTTGTCGGGGGCGGTTCTTTCGAGCTCTTCAAAGATACCGGCATCAAAAATATATTTTCCGATTAAGGCGATGTTGCTGGGAGCTTGGTGCGGCTCCGGCTTCTCTATAATATCTCGCACGCGTAAAAGTCTGGCTCCAAGACGCTTGGCAGGTTCGACAATGCCGTAGCGGTTCACTTGATGCGGAGGTACTTTATCTGTTGCAAGAACATAACCATTATGTTTCCTGGCTATTTGGTACATTTCTTTGATGTATGACCCCGAGGGCTGCACGAGGAGATCCCCGAGCGAGACGAAAAACCATTCTCCGCGCCCGATAAATCGTTTGGCCTCAAGCAGTGCGTTCCCGTCGCCTAAGGGTTTTTGCTGCAGCACGAAACGAAACCGCATTGTCCTCATGAGCGTTTCCAAATCAGCGGCATTGCGCTGGGCGGGCTGGCTTTTGATAGAGCGCATATAACGCGCGTGTTGGGGATCAAAATATTTTTCGAGCAACGGGCGATTATTCTTGTTCACGATGAATATGACTTCTCGAATGCCGGCTCGGCAGCATTCTTCAATCAAATGCTGAATAACCGGTTTGCCGGCAAGCGGGACAAACTCCTTAGGGACTACCCGGGTTAGCGGGAGCATTCTTGTGCCGAGACCCGCGATCGGAATGATGGCGCGCCGCAACAGTAGTCTTGTAGACATAGCAGCCAATAATATGAATATGAATAGTACTATAGCAGGATACACTCCCGCGCGATAGATAAAGCAGTCTTCGCTATAAATAATTGACAAAGATTATTTAAGCTGGTATAAGTAATCGACCGCAATACGATCTCGTTCTTTGATAATGAACTAAACAGCGGTTTTTACCGTCAGGAGGAACTGACCTTTGCACTTAACCCCCTCAAAGCCGTAAGGAAGGAGCGTTAAATGAGCGACATTCTGTTGGCGGGCAGAATCAGCCACCCGGATGGTGAGTGGCTTGTCGGCAACCAACTGCCGGATGGACATCCTGGCAGGGTCAGGCCGAATGACCCACGACGGCTGCTTTTCAAGGTGTGGCTTGCTGGGAATTCCGCGAAGTACGCGAGAACTCCGGAGCGGAAAGGCTGGGAGCCTCCACTTCCCGCGCACGAGGGGAGACTCGAGTTCGTCCAGGTTCTCACTGGCCGGTTCGCCTGCGAAAAGCGAGACGGCGTCAAGGTTCTCGAAAACGGCGACGCCGTGGAGCTGGTGTCGGACGAGTACCGGTGCTGGTTCCTGCCTGAAGGGTCAAGGGTCGCGTCGGGTACTACGATCTGCCGCGAGATGCCGGAGGTGCCGCAGGAGCTAGGTTCCGGGACGGGGTACGAGTATTTTGCTTGGGTGCGACCTGCCGCATTTCTTGGGTCTATCGAGTGGTATGTGCCGAAGTCCGCAGAGATCCGGTATAAGCTCACCGTGGTTCTCGAGGGCGAACTCCTCCTTCATAGGGCCGGTGGCGACACGGTCTCGCTCGGTCCTCTCGAGTACGCCTTCGCCAAGAAGAGGCGTAACTGATACTCGAGAATCGTACATCCGCGTACATCTTTCGCGGATCTATACTTCTAGACTCAGTAAAAGTTCGCACGCTAGTGGCAGGCTGTTACCGTCGGACGTATCGTCGGGTTGGCGAGGAGTTCCTCGCCAACCCGATTTTTTGTCTACTTTTCGCTTGCCAATCGAGACGTGATAACATAAGATACGGCATGGCTTTCGGAAGATTATGAAGTGTTTTTTGTGCAGTCGAGAAGGAGCGGTCGAGTTTTTGCATCTAGGTGATCAGCCCCTGGCAAATAAATATCCAAGAGCAAAAGAAGAATTCGAAACGGAGGATTTTTTTCCGCTGGCGGTGTTTTTTTGCTCACGATGTAAAAATGTCCAACTGGGGACGATAGTTTCCCGTAGCAGGATGTTTGAAGATTACTACTACTTGTCTTCAGTAAATCCCGGGCTCGTAAGACATTTTGAAGAGTTCGCAAATAAAATTGCTAAAGCCCGGTTTGTCGTAGATATCGGCTCAAATGACGGCATTTTATTGAAGCCTCTGAAAGAGCGGGGAGTAAAAACCATTGGCGTTGATCCGTCTATAAATGTTTCGAAGATTGCTAACGATGCGGGGTTAACAACTATTGTTTCTTTCTTTGATTCAGCAGCCGTTGGCAAGATAAAGAAGCAGTACGAAAGTCCAGACGTAGTTGTGGCAAGCAGCATATTTACCCATCTCGAAGACCCGCACCAATTCATTGAAGATGTGAAGGAGCTTATGGCGGACGACGGCGAATTTATCATTGAGGTCGAATACATCGGAAATATTCTAGAAAACACTCAATTTGAAAGATTTTATTTAGATAGAGTATTTTACTATTCACTGACCTCTCTGAAACACCTTTTAGAGGCGCACGGCATGTATGTCGCTGACGTTGAAAAAATCGAGCCGCACGGCGGTTCGATCAGAGTTGTTACCCGCAAAAAAGGAAGAGGCCCCGCGCCAGCGGATAGCGTTGCTCGTTTCGTTCGCAAAGAAGAAGAGAGTTTGAATCTTCCTAAACTAGATGAATTTAAGCGAAATGTGGATGCCCAAATTTCCGCTTTTCGACATAAACTCGAAGAATACAAGCGGTCTAATTTAAAAGTTGCGGGCTATGGAGCGCCGGCGCGAGTCGCAACTATCTGCAATTATGGAAACATCGGGCCATCGCTTATTGAATTTATTGTTGACGACAGCCCTCTAAAGCAGAATAGATTCAGTCCGGGGACGCATATCCCGATTGTTCCCAAAGATTATTTAGAAGAGCATAAGCCGGATGTTCTGGTGGTGTTCGCTTACGAATACTTTGACGATATAAAAGAAAAGACGCGCGGTGCCTATAAATATTTGTTGCCCATACCGCCCAGAGAAATAGTTTGAGGCCGGCAGTGAATTTTGCGGAGTAGATTGCGGCGAAGCTTGCCTAGTTGCAGAATCGTGGCGTTCGGTTTATTATTCCCCTGCTTGATCCAACTGTTTTATGAACGCCATTATTCATGAAGACCTCGAAGCGATTGCGTGGGCCCTGGGGGACGAGGCCGAGGCTTTTGAAGGAAAAACGGTTCTTATCAGCGGAGGAGCCGGTTTTTTGGGCTCTTATTTTGTCGGCGCGCTGCATTATTTGAATGAGCATGAATTCCGAAAACCCTGCCGCGTCATCGTCATTGATAATTTTATTACCGGGTCACGCAGCGGGGTTTTAAACGAGATTTCCAGTCCGCATATCCGCGCCATTGAGGCCGACGTGACGAAGCCCCTTCACATCAAGGAGCCGCTGGACTACATCATTCATGCGGCGGGCCTGGCCTCGCCGGTGTATTACCGCAAATATCCGCTGGAGACGATCGAAGCTGCCGTTTCTGGCGCGAAGAACCTGCTCGAGTTCGCGCGTAAAAAGAAAGTGGCGAGCTTTCTTTTTTTCAGTTCCAGCGAAATTTATGGCGATCCCGACCCCCAATTCATTCCCACGCCGGAGTATTATCGGGGAAATGTCTCCAGTATCGGCCCTCGGTCTTGCTACGACGAATCAAAGCGCCTGGCCGAGACGCTTTGCATCACTTATTTTCAGCAATACAACGTCCCGGTAAAAATTGTGCGCCCGTTTAATGTCTACGGTCCGGGCATGAAGCCCGATGATCATCGGGTCGTGCCCGCTTTCCTCACCCGCAGTCTCATAGGAAAGCCGCTGCCGGTGCATGATAGCGGGAATCAGACCAGAACTTTTTGTTACATCAGTGACGCCATCGTCGGGTTTTTGAAAGTTTTGCTATCGGTAAAGAACGGTGAAGTATACAACGTCGGAACCGATCGCGAGGAGATTGGCATGAAGTCGCTGGCCGAGATTATCACAGGCTTGTCGGAAAAGAACGCGCCGATCGAGTTGGTGAGCTATCCCGAGTCCTATCCGTCGGATGAACCCCGGCGCCGCTGCCCCGACTTAACTAAAATTCGGAGCGCGCTTGGCTATCAGCCAAAGATTGATTTGGAGACTGGTCTTGCCCGAACGCTTAGCTGGTACCGCGAGACACTGCCTCCGAGCTTTTTTGAAGTATAGACGAGATATTTTTAAAGGAGTTTACTCCTCGCGCCAAGATTAGCGCGCGGGGGTAAACTGGGATTAATGCGTGATCAAATGAGGGCTGGTTCATCGCTGAAATTTGGCATCGTCGGTCTTGGCTATTTCGGCAAGCACTATCCTCGTCTTTTAAAGGAGTTCGAGGGGGTGACGCTTGTTGCTGTCGCCAGCCGAACCAGAGATGCGTTTGAAAGATTGGGAGAGTTGCTTCCCTCCGCAGTAGAGCGACACACCGATGCGCGTAAGGTGTTTATGCACCCGGAAGTTGACTGTGTAATCATTGCCACGCCCCCCTCGCTCCATTTCGGCATGGCGAAAACAGCGCTTGGCGCCGGAAAACACGTATTGATTGAGAAGCCGATGACGACAAGTCTCAAGGAGGCGCGCGCGCTTGAGGCCGCGGTTGCGAAAAGCGGGCGTGTTTTTATGGTTGGGCATCAATATCTTTATAACGACTACATACGCACATTGAAAGAAAAACTCAATGCGGGCCTGATTGGGCCAGTGCGCTACTTATTTGCTGAACACACGTATCTCGGGCCGATTCGGGCGGATATTGGCTGTTTTTGGGAAACCGCCACGCATGAGCTTGCGATCATCGATTATCTCTTCAGTCCCGGAAAACTGGCTGCAGTTGAAGGTCAGAGCGGGGGGGTGGCAGATCGCGAAGATTACGCCGTGGCATCACTTAAGTTTGAGAGCGGGCTCGAGGCTGTTATATTTGTCTCCTGGTTTCTTCCCGAGAAGGTTCGCCGCATGATGTTTGCGGGAAGTGGAGGCAGTGCGCTTTTTGATGACCGCGCGCTGGACCAGAAATTAAAATTTGTTATCCGTCCGTATCCGGAGAGTGTGCCGGCCGGCGCCTACTCCCAATTTCTCGACGCTAAAGATACTGAAGTGCTTACTCCCGCCGTGGCCGCGTCAGAACCTCTCAAGAATCAGCTGGCACATTTTATTGAGTCTGTCAGAACCGGTAGCGCCCCGCTGACCGATATCGCACACGGTTTAAGGGTTACTGAACTTCTTGACACAGTATCACAGCGCATCGCCGCTTAGCGCATAACTTCTTCGCTTATGCGGGAGATTTGGAATAAAGAGTGGTTTACCACACTGGGTGTCGCAATTCTTTTTACCGCGCTGGCATGCAGAGATTGATGGCAAAAAACACCAATCTTCTATATGCTAACTACATCTACCAAGCAATCGCGATTCCCGCCGGTTTCCACAGCGTTAAGCTGATATATAAATGATTGCCCATATTACGAGCATTATAAAAAAAGGAGCGGCAGCGCGCGGCAACATCCTTGTCCTTTTTGTAATGCTCGCGGTCATCGCCTTATTTCCTTTTCTTTTCGGAGAGCGGTTGATGCTTTCGGCAGACTCCGATGCGCTGTATTACTACTATCCCGCTTTTGATTTCTACGGCGCCGCGCTAAAAGCAGGCGAGTCATTTCTCTGGAATCCCTACTTATTTTCCGGTTTCCCCATGTATCTCTCCCAATCGGCAGGATTCCTTGATCCGGTCAATCTATTACTCTTTCGTTTCTTGCCGAACTTTACCGCCTATCATGTTCGCCTGGCGCTTGACGTATTTCTGGTGATGCTTTTTTCGTATCTGGCTGGCCGCGCGTACGGACTTTCGCGCCTCGCTTCCTCGCTTATCGGCCCTTCGTATCTTCTGGCTTTCCACTGGCGATTCCTTTCGAATCCCGTCATTGCCAATAGTCTCTTCCTCCTGCCGCTTCTTTTCTTTGCCTATCTTAAGGCGCGGGAGGGCGCCGTAATTCGATGGCGTTGGGCGGTTCTAGGAGGTATTGGCGCGGGGTGGTCGTTTTTGGCGGGCTACGCTCAAATAACTATTTACAGTCTATTTCTTCTGGGATTGTACGCGTTGGTGGACGGACTGTTTCGGGAAAGGAGAAAAGATCTCCGGATGTGGGTCGGCATTATCTCGGTGCTTCTCATAATCGCTGCGGCAGGATTCGTAATCGGTTTGCCCCAGATCTTGCCCGCGCTTAAATTCACGCCGCTAACGATTCGAGCGGGCGGACTGGATTACGGGCCCGCCACCTTAAAAAGCGTTGGCCCGGGAGACGTCATCCTCTTTTTTCTTCCCGATTATTTGTACTTCCCTTATCTTTCCGCGGGACGGAAACCGCTCTTTATCGGCGCATTTTGGTTTATGATGGCACTTTCCGCACTTGTTCTTTTCTGGCGTAAACGGGAGGTGAGACTTTTTGGTTCCCTTTTTCTTTTCTGCTTCGTGGCGTCACTGGCATATTCGCCGCTCTTTTATCTTATGCAACAACTACCGATACTGAAGCTCTTCAGATTCCCATTCCGTTGGATGTATCTCGGCGCCTGGTTTCTTGCGCTTCTGGGGGCTTTCGGTTTTGATCTCATGCGTGAATATTCCGCTTCAGTAAAATCAAAGCGTGTGTGGATTTCTATCAGCTGTCTTATCGGTCTTGCGGCGGTGGGTGTATTGCTGTTCTCGGTTATCCAACGCGTGATGATCACCTTGAGTCCATGGATAACGGAGTTTTTTTCATCGTTTGGGTTTACTAAAGGCGCCCCGCATTATCAGGACGCTATTCGACGCGGGCTAGAAGCGCTGGGGGAAACCGTTTCTTTGGGGAATTGGGGATTTCTTATTCCGTTTGTCTCATTACTTGCCGCCGTCGGACTGACAGGGGCCTTCATAATGAAAAGGGTATCCGTTCGATCGTTCCGCGCGTTCGGTGCGGGACTCGTTTTGACAACGTTTTTAGGCATCTTCCTCGTCCAGTGGGGGACCTCGCTTCCGCAAGCCTCCCTTGCATCTCATGGGAGGCTGCTGGAAAGCGTCATTCCGCCGGAGGATCGTATTCTGTATCGCACCTATCCTTTCATGATCAGTGAAGGGTTTACCTCCCGAGTCCCGCCCAAATTTACTCTTACCAAAGGCGAACTTTTGGCGCTTACCGGGCTGCAACTTGCTGCCGGAAGCCCAAATACGCATATGTACGCGAACGTCAATTCAGTTGATGGGTACGACCCTTTCCTTTCGCGGGAGTATCTGTCGCGGCTTACTGAGTTGGGTAGCCTGCACGGTGCAGAAGATACAACACGCAATCTCACTCAAAATGAGCGCGTCGAGCGCTTGTATGCCAATCTTCCGCTTTTGGGGAGTATGAGCGGTAAGTATATTATTTCGGGCGTCCCACTTCGGCATTCGAAGCTAGTTTTCCTGGGATCACGCATTGTTTCTCGTTATCAAATCCCGCTCTACCTTTATCAAAATATCGATGCCCGGCCTCGTTTTTATCTCCTAAACTCTCTTGATGAGAGACAACCGAAAGGCAAAATCGTGCCAGTGCGCCCCACTAAAGTTGAGAATGGCTATTTTGAATTCGAGATTGAAGTTTCTAAATCGCAGCGGCTCATTATTATAGAGTCAAACCTCCCCGGATGGGAAGCTCGGATTGATGGGAAGGTCGCGAATATTTTTCCCGCCGAATGGTTATATATGGCGGTCGAAATTCCAGAAGGAACGCATAAAGTAACCTTCCTATATGGAGGGATGATGAGGGAAGAGCGTTTTCTGGAGAGGTTAGGACTTATTCGTTCCCATAAGCCATGAAAAATACCAGCCAGGAAAATGTTTCTCTGATTTTGATTACTGTGAGCGAAGGGTCAATTGCGCGGAACATTCTTCGGTCATTTGTTTTAGATGGGCTGCTTCAAAGATCAGAGGCTAAGATTATTCTTCTCGTGCTTCCAGAGAAAGTAGAGCTTTACACGAAAGAGTTTACAAGCTCTCGTGTCAAAGTCATCTCCGTTGTCCTTTCGTCTCATTCATTTTTCCAACGTGTGCTTCAATATCTCGCCCGCAACGGTTTGCGGACTGAAACGGTCATGACCGATCAAAAGACCTACCATTTAAGGCATGGGCGGTCTTTCGCGTGGGTTATAAAACTGATAATCAATCGGCTTTTAGGGACATCGAAAATTTTTCATGCACTGATTCGAGGACTCGCGAAGATGCGGACTCCAGCTCCGGCTATCCGAAAGATTCTTTTGAATCAAAAACCGGATCTGGTTTTTGCGACTGACGTACAAGATGAATTAGACATTGAAGTTATGCTCGCGTCATATCATATGAAAATACCACTGGTTGGGATGGTGCGAAGCTGGGATAATTTAACTTCTGGCGCGGGGCTTATTCAGTTTGTGCCGGAGAAGCTTCTTATTTGGAATCCTTTCATGCATACGCAGGCAGTCACAGTTCAACATGTTGAAGACGAGCGATTAATCATGGCCGGCATTCCTCATTTTGATTGGTACATGCATAAAGATTTGCTAGTCTCTCGGGAAGAATTTTTTGGGTCGTTGGGACTTGATCCTAAAAAAAAGACGATTCTTTTTGCGGGGATCGGTTCGTATCTTGCGCCGCATGAGGTGGAAGTTGCCGAGTGCATCTCTGACGCGTTTGAGGCGGGGAAACTGCCGGAAGATGCCCAGATGATTTTTCGCCCGCATCCGAACTTCACCGTTGATCGCGATCGAGTGCTTTCATTCGCGCGGACGGTTTTTGATGACGGCGTTGCTTTTTATACGGCGGATAGCCCCGGCAGTTGGGAAATGGACAAATCCAAGATCGCCCATCTGATGAATTCAATTTATCACGCCGATGTCGTGATCACAACGGCGTCCACCATAACCATAGATGCTGTGGCCTTTGGTAAACCCGTCATTTGCATCGGCTTTGACGGAAAAAGCCAAGAACCTTATTGGGATTCGGTGAAGCGCTACTACGACGGCTACACGCACTATATCGCGATAACGAAAACCAAAGGCTTCCAATTGGTTTTTTCTGCAGATGAGCTGATCGCAGCCATTCAGTTATATCTCAAGAATCCCGAGGCCGACGCTGAAGGCCGTAAAAAGATCTTTGATGAATTCATCTGGAAACTTGGCGGCTCCGCTGAACGGTTGATCAAGGCCGTACTTGACTAATTAACTCAATATTTGTACCATATCGTTGCACATTGGGTGCGGTTTTGATCTTTCAAGCAAGCCATCAATCCAGAAGTCACTTCACGACTGGAGGGAATAGCATGAATGAGTCCTGGCCGCTTCTCGCCTTCGTGCTCACTGGCACGTTTCTCTGGGGGATCGGCAATGTCGTGAAGAGCTACTTTTTGAGGAAGCGGAACGTCCACGAGGACGTAGTGGTGGTTGCCACCATGTTCGGGGCCGCTGCGTTTTCCTTCACGGTGGAAGTAGCGGTAAACGGTCTGCCCGGTATCCGCGAGGGATTCTGGATTCCGTTTGCCGTAACCGCGGTACTGAACATTGGCATACAGTACTGGAACGTGAAAGCGCTGAAATACGAGGATGCCTCGATTGTGGTGCCGCTCGCTTCCAGTATGCCGCTTTTCCTGATCCTGATGGCTTGGGTCATCCTTAGGGAGTTCCCCACGCCGCTCGGGCGAGTGGGCATCGTCTGCATCGCCCTCGGCGCATATGTTCTGTATCTGAAAGGCACCGAGATGGAGCTTCCCGGCTTTGTGGCTCGTATGTTGCCCGAACAGTACCATGCGCGAGCGATATTCTGGGCAGGCCCGTGGTTGCGGCTCTGGTCCTCGAAGGGCGCGCGCCTGGCACTTGCAACTGCGTATCTCGGTGCTATAGCAGTACCCTTCGACAAGCTGGCCACGCTCCGTTCGAGCCCGATGGTGTTCACGGGCGGCGCCTTTCTCGTCGTAGCGGCATTCGTGTATGGCTGGTCGCACCAAAGCGGCCGCTGGCAGGCTGCAGACAGGTCAAACTTCATGCCACTTTTTTACCTCGGGCTCCTCGTTGGTCTTTACACGGTGCTGATGAATGCGGGATACCTCTACGGCATCGCGCCGTATGTAGGGGCGCTCAAGCGGGTGCAGATTTTCTGGACGGTGCTTCTTGCCGGGCTTTTCCTCAAGGAGTCCCATACCCGGCTCCGTCTCACTGGTGCTTCGATTATCTTCGCTGGCGCGCTCCTGATCAGTCTCGGTTAGTTGGAGAGTAGAGGGCAAATCCGAGGCGTTCGCCCATTTTGGCGAACGCCTCGATCTTCTTCATCTTCAAAATCACGCATATACTGAACTGAAACACATGGACTATAAAGTTGTGAAAGATACTCGCCTTGTTGAAGCCTTTGCGGAACTGGGCGCGAATATAAAAAAATCCTCGCTGCAGTCGGGGAGTTGGGACGGACCGTACGCGGTGGCTGCCATTGTGATTGATCACGTGAGGCCGGACGCCGAGGTGCATGAAAAAGCAAGCGACGTCTGGGTAGTTTTGAAAGGGAACGGTGTTTTTATCCTTGGCGGCGCGCTAAAAGACGAGAAACGGACGGGCGATAACGAATTGACCGGCACGGCCGTTGAAGGAGGTGAGTGCTTTGAAGTCGGAGCGGGTGACGTGATAGACATCCTGCCCGGCGTGCCGCATCAGGTTGACGCGTTGAAGGGCAGGCTTGAGCTTTTGATTATTAAGGTGGCGCAATAGTAAACCTAGCAGTAATAAAATGAGTTGTAATAAATATGGCTAAAGTTTTGGGGCTAATTACGGCACGCGGGGGGTCGAAATCCATTCCGCGGAAAAACATTAAGATTTTCGCGGGTAAGCCTTTGATTGCTTGGGCTATTGAATCTCTAAAAAATAGCGGGGCAGTTGATCGCGTTATTGTAACAACCGACGATCAGGAAATTGCTAATGTCGCTAAATCATTTGGCGCCGAGATCCCGTTCATGCGGCCAGCCGAGTTGGCATTGGACACGACGCCGAGCCTTTCGGTTTTACAGCACGCGGTGAAGTGGTTGAAAGAGAACGAAAAATATGAACCGGACTACGTGGTTTTACTCGAACCAACCTCGCCATCCAAACGTCCGTTCCACGTCCGCGACTGCGTGAACAAAATTGTGGAAACGGGCGCTGATTCGGTAATTAGCGTCGCCGAGGTACCCGGTACGTTAAACCCTCACTGGCAGATAAAACTTGCCGATGGCGATCGCGTTGAGCTTTTCACTGGCGGCACAATGAAGAACGTCATTCGCCGGCGCCAAGATTTGCCTAAAACCTACTTCCGGAATAGTTCGGTGTATGTTTTTAAGCCAGAGGTTTTATTTACCGACGACCCCAGTCTCTACGGAAACGACGTGCGGGCGTATATCACAGAATCAAAGTATGCCATTGATATTGACACACCCGAAGACTGGGTGATCGCCGAGGCAATGTTTAAAAAAATTCTGGAAGATGAAGTACAAACAGTGTAGCGTAAGTCAACCATGAAGTCTTATATCCAAATCGGAAAACGGAGGATCGGAGAGGAGTATCCGCCTTTTGTGATTGCAGAAATCGGTATCAATCACGAGGGTAGCATGAAAAAAGCCAAGCAAATGGTTGACGATGCGACTAAAGCCGGTGCAGAAATCGTAAAGTTCCAATCGCACGTGATTGAGGATGAGATGATTCCCGCGGCGAAGAAAGTTATACCGGGCAACGCCACAGTCTCAATTTATGAAATCATGGAGCGTTGCGCGTTTTCTGAAAGTCAGGAGAAGGAAATTAAGCGCTACGTTGAAAAGGAGGGAATGCTGTTTCTCTCAACGCCGTTTTCACGAGCCGCCGCTGACAGACTGCACAAGATGAACGTCCAGGCTTACAAGATTGGTTCGGGCGAGTGTAATAACTATCCATTGATCGAGCATATTGCTAAATTTGGGAAGCCCGTGATTTTAAGCACCGGCATGAATGACATTCCGGCGGTACGAAAAGCCGTCGCGATTTTCCGAAAGCGCAAAACGCCCTACGCCTTGCTCCACTGCACCTCTATGTATCCTACGCCCTATGACAAAGTGCGGCTCGGGGCCATCGCGGAGCTGAAGCGGACATTTCCCGACGCGGTCATCGGTCTTTCCGATCACTCGCTCGGCAACTATACCTGTTTCGCGGCCGTAGCACTCGGAGGCGGCGCAATTTTGGAGAAGCATTTTACCTCCGACAAAAAGTGGCCGGGTCCGGATGTTCCTATTTCAATTAACCCTCGTGAACTAAGAGAACTTATTGAAGGATCGCGTGCGATTCAGATGGCTCTCGGCGGTCACAAAAAAATACTCAAGGAGGAAAAACCTACGATTGATTTTGATTATAGAAAGCAGATTTTCTCAATTCTTCACGTGCAAGTTCGCTATACCCCTGCTTTTCATAGATTTCTCCTCGTATCCGATAGAGTTCGGAAAAAGCGCGATTTCCGTTGTTTAGAATTTGATCCGTAATCGCAAACACGCGCTCGTAATTTCCAAGCTCAAGATATGCCCGGACAGGTTCGACCTGATACCAGAGCGTCCTGAAAGCAAGTCTATTCTCTACCTTCTCAAATTCCGCAACAGATTCTGCGAAGTCTCCTGTGTTGTAAAGTGCTACCGACAGATTGAAACGCGCATACAAATCGTCTGGGTTGCGCTCCAACTCTGCACGTGCACTGCGCACCGCTTTCTCCCATGATATCTGTGGGTTGATCTCTTCTCCTAAGATAGCTTCTGCAATAGCCTGCTTTTCTTTAGGAACAAGCACC
>JACOZA010000026.1 GCA_016181565.1 Candidatus Sungiibacteriota bacterium | reverse complement strand
CAAAAGAAGAAAAGCCCCAAAGCAAGAGCTTTGGGGAAAGCACGTTCCGCAGCCAGATCGGAAAGAATCCAATCCAAGCCTCCGGGATAACCCATGCCGAAAATGCCGCGTACAAAAAGACGAAGGCCAGCCCAAGGCGGAGAAGGAATTCGGCTGTCCTACGTTGCTCCATATCTTCGAGAATGTTTATCTCGTTACATCCGCACCAAAGTGCGGATGTAACGAGATTTATTCTTTAACAACAATCGTCCCGGTGTGTGACGGCAAGAAGTGGTCGTGATATTTCCAGCTGCCTACTCGAGTGAATGTGAAAGAATAGCTGTCGCCGGTAGTGTAACCTCTTTTGGCGTCGAATTCCGGATAGACCGTATGCGTCGGATGCACGGCGGAAGCCGTCCACATTTCATTAGAACTTTGATTCTTAAAAGTGACTGTCGTTCCAACTTTCACTTGAAGTATCGAGGGCGCATACCCCGAATCAGCATAAGTCACGACTGCCGATTGGTCCGATGCTTGGGGCGGCGGAGTTGGGCTCGCCGGCTGGTTTGGCGCGGGGACTTGTTCGGATGGCGTTTCTGGCAATGCATCCGGCCGAGAAGAATTCTTGCTTATCCAGAGCGCGAGCCCGCCAACAATAATAATTAAAACAATTATGCCTATAAGATATTTTTTCATATTGCAGAACTAACGCATATTATTAGGGTAGTAGATACAATCTATACTACTCATATGACGACCCGATGGCAAAGAATGTTCCGCACTTTGGCTGGTTTTAGCTATTTTTCACCCCGATTACAAACGGCACAAAAACAAACCCGGGATAGCGGCTCACATCAAATACCCCTACGCCATGCTTCACTTCTCTGACAATCGCTTGATCCTGGGGATATACTAGGCGCCCTCCGGTTTTCAACTGCTCCCGCCATGCTTTCGGCGCATCCTCTACTTCGGCTGCGGCAATAATCCCGTCAAATCCCGCAATTCTTTCACCAACTTCGGGCAGGCCCGGCGACGCGTCCTGGCAGTAAAACGAAATACGCTTCAAAAGTTCCGGGTATTTCGAAATGTTCTCTCTGCCAAGTTTGGAAAGGCCCTCCAAAAGCTCAATCGCATAAACTCTGCCCTGCTCGCCCACGATCTCGGCAAGTATAGCCGTCTGCCACGCCGACCCGTGCCCCACGTCCATAATATGGTCCCCCGCCTTGGGCGCCAGAAGCTCAAGCATAAAAACAACGGTATAGGGCTGTGAAATCGTCTGCCCTTGGCCGATAGGCAGTGCCGTATCTTCATACGCTAAATGCGCCAAGTCCGCCGGCACAAAATCCTTTCGGTCAATATTTGCCAACGCCTCCTTAATAGAAGCGGATCTTAAAACGCCTTTTTTCTCAAGCGATTCGATTAGATCGTCCATGATTTTTATGCCAGCTATGTCTCAATTCGCGAAAAAAGATAATTTCCCGCTGATCCATTTGAGTCAGATATCGTGGTGTCAAACCGCACGCCCCCCCGTCACACATATCCCCAGATATTCGTTATACTTAGATAATAGCCCTATAAACCGTAAAGGGGCAGATCTTAACAGATTGTGACTTCTCCCTCAAATAGTGACATAATGATGGGTAGAAGTATCAACCCAATTAATATTAATTAATAGACTAAAAACATGAGAAAATACATACAATCACTGGTCATATTGCCGTTATTCGTGGCCCCGATTTTTGCCCTGGCCGAAGACAATAACTCGGCAACTATCCTGCAGCTTCAGGCGCAGGTCACCGCGCTTCAGAAGCAAATTGAGGCGTTGAGAAGTACTCGCGCGAATCCCGCCCTTTCGGCGCCGGGTTCATCCAGTGGGTCCGCATCTTCAGCAGGGAATATTGGCGGTTTAGGCGGTTCGGTAAGTGCGGCTTCGATAAACGCGGCTGGAGCCGCGACCTCAGTCGCCTTTGACAACAGCACCGCCAATGATGACATCGCGCAATTAAGTAACCTCCGTATTCAGACCATTTCCGCCTCTTCCGCAAACGAAGGAATTATCACTGCCGCCTACGACTTCGGGGTGCGGTGCCAGAAGTTTTCCGGCAAGGATGCAGTATCTGGAGTCCCCGTTCCTTGCCCGCTCTTCAATTCACAGCTCTACACTATCAGAGTGACAAGCGAAACACAGTTATTCTTCCGCCATCGCGCCCGGGCGCAGTTGTCTGACTTTGCCGTGGGGGACCGTATAAACGTCTACGGCTTTATGGACCGCGCCAACTTGGCGATTGATGCTTTGATCGTCAGAAACCTTGATAAACCTAAGCAAAAATCCTTCATTCAGCTAAATAATGTTGAAGTTGTGGGGTTGCCCGCGGGCGGACTCCCCGCAACGCTTGTCGTTGCCAGGAAATCTCCTTTTCCTTGCTTTGATTACGGAACTGCCGGCAACAGCCGCGCCACTCCCCTGCCTTGCCCTTTAGCGCTTGAGAGTACATCAGCGCAAGCACTGCCGTCCTCGGCGGAGGGTTCCATCGCCCAGCATATCGCGTACAAAGTCATGGTCTCGGCTAGCACCAAAATCATTAATCGAGAACGCGTGCCTATGTTGCTCGCCGATATTAGTATGGGTGATAAGCTAAATATTTACGGCACACCAACGGATAGTACAGGTACTATAGATGCGCTCGTCATCCGCGACCTGTCAAAACCGGCAGAGACCGCTTCGCGCGCTACGATTCGCGCCATGGCTGTGAACGCTGACTTGGTCTGCACCCAGCAAGATCCGGGCACCAGTGTCGGGGTTCTCCCGTGCGGGCTGCTCTACAATGCCACGGTACGGCTGTATAAGAATATCGCCCTCATAGCTCAACGATCAACCGAAACCGGAGTAGCAGTTTTTGAGAGTGTGGAGCCGGGGTTATATACACTCGAAGCATCCGCGCCCGGCTACCAAAGCGAGGGATCTCAAAGTGTTGTCGTCGAAAAGGGCGACTACTCCGTGGTGCTGAAGTTAAAGACCACCGCTTCATCGTCTTCCACGAGCGCGCCGACCAGTACTACCGCGGTAAATCAATAACAGGCACAAATAAAAGATACCGCTTAAAAAAGCCGCGTTGCGGCTTTTTTAAGTTACCCCCGAACAGTTAACGAAAGGCTGCCGTCTGGAAATTGGTTCGGCCTAGCGGCGCGACTTGGCGATGTCGGCGTTGGTGAGATATTGCTTTCGCAAGCGCACACTCCGAGGGGTAATTTCTAAGTATTCATCATCCGCCATCACTTCAAGACCGCGCTCAATCGTCAAATCATACGGCGGTGTTAACGTAATGGCCTCGTCCGATCCGGAGGCGCGCATGTTTGTCAGCTGTTTGGCTTTGGTCGGGTTTACTCTCATTTCATCGCCCTTGGCGGTGTTGCCGATGACCATGCCTTCGTAGACTTCGATATTCGGTCCGATATAGAGAACCCCGCGGTCTTGCAAATTCCACAGAGCATAGCCGAGCGCTTTACCGGCCGCCATGGAAACCATCGAGCCGGCCGCGCGCTGCCTAACGTCTCCGGCATACGGACGAAAACCCAAAACACGCGATGACAAAATCCCCTCGCCTTTGGTATCCACCATAAACTGATTGCGATACCCCAAAAGACCCCGCGTCGGGCCTTCAAACGTTAAACGCGTCGTATCTCCGTGCGGGCGCAGGCCGCGCAAGACGAAAGCGCGCGCGCCGAGCCGCTTGATCACCACGCCCTGGTACTCATTCGGCGTATCCACTATCACCTCTTCAAACGGTTCAAGCTTCGCGCCTGCTTCCTCGCGAATAATCACCTGCGGCTGGGAGACCTGCAGTTCAAACCCTTCGCGCCGCATGTTTTCAAGCAAGATGGCGATGTGAAGCTCCCCGCGCCCCGAAACAGAAAAAATATCCGACGCCCCAAACTCCACCCGTAAACCCACATTCACTTGCAGTTCGCGCTCTAGGCGTTGGCGGAGCTGCCGCGACGTCACGAACTTGCCCTCCCGCCCGGCCAACGGCGAGTTATTCACGAAAAAGCTCAAGCCAATGGTTGGCTCGTCAACCGCAATCGCCGGCAGGGATTCCGCCTCGGCATCGGTCGTCACCGTCTCCCCGATATCAATGTCCGAAAGTCCCGCAATCAACACGATGTCGCCCGCCTCGGCACGCTCCGCTTCCACCCTCTCCAAGCCCTTGAAGGTGAAGATTTTTGTGAGCTTCCCCGGTCGGGTCTCACCGTTTGGTTCGCGGATGGTGACGAGCGTTGGCCGCTCCTCGCCTTCCGTGGTTCGCTTTGTGCGATGCCGAATGCCAATGACGCGCGTTTCGTCCTTT
>JACOZA010000024.1 GCA_016181565.1 Candidatus Sungiibacteriota bacterium | reverse complement strand
TCAATATCCGACGGGCGGGAGACATTCGAAATGCGCACTCGTTTCTCAAACGGCGAGTATCCCGGCCGTGGAGCGGGCGGAGGAGTTTCCGTTTCCCGCTGCCCGACACCCGCGGGAGGAGCAACACCTTCTTGACTGCCCCCAAACCATCCCGGACCCGACGCGCGCGGGCCGGATGTCAGAAAGTTAAAGTTAAATCCCAACTGATCGCCGCGGAGAAGTCCAAAACCGCCCGTTACAACAATCGCCACCGCCACCAGCAATCCGATAATAAGAAGAATTTTATCCGCCATGGATGTGCTTAAAGTAATGTCGCGGCAATAATATCCGGGTAACCATTAATAAAATCTGCAGCACTCACCGACTCTTTCCCTTCAAGACAAAGCTGGTCTACCGCGAGCGACCCATCGATGGTTGTAACAGCTATCGGGGCCTCCGCTGCTTGCCAGACACTGCCGTACGGTTTTTCCGCGATCGCGCCTTCGACGACGCGCGCCGCCTCAACTTTTACACGAAGCATTTCATTATGGCGCCGCCAAATAAAGTACGAGCCGGGCCAGCCTTGATAGGCGCGGATTTGGCGCTCGAGTGCCATAGCGGGAGTATCCCAAAAGATGCGGCCGTCTTCGCGCGTTAAAAGTTTAGTGTAAGTGGCCTTTTCGTGATTCTGCGGAACAGGGACGATTTCATTTGCTAGCCATCCGGGAATGGTCTTTGCCAGCAATTGCGCGCCAATTTTTGCAAGACGAGGGCCGAGCTCTAGCGCGGTTTCTCGTTCACGTATGGGAACGATCTCTTGCGAGAGTATCGGCCCATGGTCAATTTTATCGTCTAAGAGCATGATGCTGACGCCGGTTTCTGTTTCCCCGGCACGGATTACAGCCTCAACCGGCGACGGTCCGCGGTATTTCGGAAGCAAGGAGGGATGGAGATTAAGCGCTCCGTGCGGCGGGAGCCGAAGCAGCTTAGGGGGGATAATTTTACCATAAGCCGCAACTACAAAGAGTAACGGCTTAAGAGAGCTGATTCGATTTAGAAAATCTTGGTCGAGAAGATTTTCTGGCTCGAAGACAGGCAGTTGAAGTGAATCGGCTAGGATTTTAACAGCCGAGGGGAGAAGATTCGTTTGCGATCGCCCGGCCGGTTTGGGAGGAACGGTGACGACCGATACTTCAAATTGACTCTGCTTGGCCAAGAGCTCAAGGGAGGGACAGGAAAATTCGGGCGTGCCGAAGAAGATAATTCTTATCGGTTTTTTGATTTTAATCCGGCGTTTCATCATAGTCGATCGTTGTTTTTTGCAACATTTACGAAACGCGTCGCCTTATCAATAAAAAGAATTCCATTGAGATGATCCATTTCGTGCTGGAGCACACGAGCGAAGAATTTTGATGCGCCGTGGTGAATTTTCTGCCCGTGTTCGTCGAGGGCTTCAATGCTGATCTTATCGGGACGGCTCACAATCCCAAACTTGCCGGGGAGAGACAAGCAGCCTTCGATGCTCTCGGATTTCTTTACGGAGAATTTCTTGATCTCGGGGTTTATATAGACATATGGTTCCCAGTTCTTTTTTACTTCTTTTGCTGTACTGCTCCTTCGATCAACAAACTTTGCTTCTTCCGAAACAACGAAGATTCGCAAAGAAATCCCGATCTGCGGCGCCGCAATACCAATACCATCCTCGCTTTGGGCCAGGGTCGCTTTTAAATCAGCAATAACCTTCCGGATTTCGGCCGAGGGAATGGAGGAAGCCAGCACCTCTTCTGAACGCCGACGGAGAACGGGGTTGGGCTCGGTGATGATGGGGCGGCAGGTACCTGGCATAATCAGAGAAGACTTAGGGGACTTACATCAATCTTCACGTTCCCGGGAATAAACTGATTCAACAATTCTTTCACTGCCAGAGATTTTTTAAGCTCAAGAATTTTAATAAGAATATGAAAAATATACTGCCCCTTTTTCTTCTCAATATAGGCAGGATAAGGAGGAGAAACTTCGACTGTGGAATCTGA
Organism: Candidatus Sungiibacteriota bacterium; assembly: GCA_016181565.1. Classification (GTDB taxonomy): domain Bacteria; phylum Patescibacteriota; class Minisyncoccia; order Sungbacterales; family JACQCQ01; genus JACOZA01. Next base: position 2,445 of record JACOZA010000024.1, on the reverse strand, counting down.
TAGGCGAGCCTTCATGAATGTGAGACCGCGATGCAAGTCCTTAACCTCTTTCAGCGCCAGCTCTCGGTTTTCGCGTGAAATCGTGAGTTTTATGAGTTCACTGAACGGCGGGTATGAAAACTTTCGCCGCTCCTTCAGCTCCTTTTCCGCAAAATGCTCGAAAGAACCATGGAAAAGGTCGCGCAGAATCTCCGGTTCTTTCGCATAACTCTGAAATATAAAGTGTTTGGTGGTGATATCCCGCACCAGCGAGAGTATACGAAATAATCGTTCGTTCTGGCTGTAATCAGGCAGAGCTAGCGCCGTGTCCACGCTAATAATAGCCGTGAGTTCCGCCGGCGGCAAGCGGACGCTGGTCAGCGCAAATTCTGTTCCAATTGCAACGTACGATTCCATGCTTTCGAGTCTCGCAACTAGTTTTTTAAGGTCGGCGGGCTTCTGGGTTTGATCAGCGGCAATGGTAATTACCGGAACGCCCGGCAATATCTTTTTAACCTCTCCTGCGACCCGCTCAATTCCGATGCCATAAAGTTTTAAACGATGCGAACCGCATCCGGCGCAAGTGTCGGGCGCCTGGTTTTTGGCACTGCAATGATGACAAAGCAGCGTGGGCTCTTTTAAACTTTCCTGCAGGTGGTAGACCAAGGGGACCGCGCAGTTCGAACAACGAAAAACGTAGCCGCAGTCGCGGCAGAGAATGAACGGCGCAAATCCCTTGCGATTGACGAAAAGAAACGCTCTGCCCCGATCCATCATGGTAACTCGAAGTTTATCTTTCAGGACCTGCGAGAAAACAATAAATTCGCCCGCTTCTTTGATTTCCTTTTCCATCTCAACAAAAAGTGAAAGCGGCTGCGGAGCATATCGTGAAATGTAAACCGTTTTTACTTCCGTATTAGTTTTAGCCGTTTGGTATGTCGCCAGCGATGGAGGATTACCCGCGAGATAGAGCTCACCGCCGTGAAGCTCGTGGAGCTTCACGGCAATTTCGGGCGCAACGTAACGAGGCTCTTGGTCCCACGACTTGTGGGCCGGCGCGCTTTCATCGTCAACAATGATGAGGCCCAGCGCAACAAATGGGAAAAAGAGCGGCAGCCTTGAGCCGATAACGACTACGGGCTCTCCGCGGCGCACGCCGTGCCAACGCCGCCGGAGCAAGGTGCCGCGCTCACGGCTGTTCACAGGAAGCAACTTCTCTCTGGGGATTGTTAAAGCCAGTTTTTCCACAAGCTCTTCGGCTTTTGAAATTTCTGGCGTGATTACCAATATCTGTTTTTCGTCTGCTAACGCCGCCGCGACTGCCTGGAGATAGATTTTTTCAACCGGCGCGCCAATTAAGATTGAAAGGTGACTCTCCGGATTTTTTAGAATATCCCCCCGCCTCTCCCAGGACCCGATGTCTCTTCCCTGGAAGGCAAACGAGGGAACGAGCATGCGGAGAATGGTCGCGGGCGCCGTTAGGTAATGGAGGCTTAACCATTTAAGCAGTTCCCAATCGCGGCTGTTTAATATCGGAGTTTCCGAGACGATGCGCCCGATTTTCTTTAGCATGAAAGAGGCCGTTCGGAGCTGCTGTTTTGAATCCTTCACCTGGGCAGAAGAAAGTACCATACCCAGCAGTTTTCGCTGCCGCACTTCGATTTCGACAACGGCGCCCTCCGGGATAGGATCTTTGCTAAAATAGCTGAAAGTATCAGGAAGCAGGCGCGGCAGGCGCGCGAACGGGATGACTTCAATCAAAAACATACTGTGACGCCAATTAGGCGTATGATAGCATAGGTCATGATGAAATATTCGCGGCGCAAAGTGCATTTTATCGGTATCGGCGGCATTGGGATTTCAGCCTTGGTTCGGTGGTATCTGGCGGATAAGTGGGCGGTATCCGGTTCTGATTTAAGCTCGTCCCAAATCACTCAGGATCTCGAGAAAAGAGGAGCAAGGATCCATATCGGCGCGCATCGCGCGTCATGGGTACCGCCCAGTGCCAGTCTCGTGATCTACAGTGCCGCCATAAAACCAGATAATCCCGAGCGAAAAAGGGCCAGACATCTTAATATTCTCGAGCGCTCCTACGCCGAAGCCCTTAACCAACTAGCCGCCGGCTATAAAGTTATTGCGGTTTCCGGCGCGCACGGAAAATCAACGACGACGGCCATGGCGGCCCTGATGCTGGTCCGGGCGGGATTCGACCCGACGGTGATTATCGGAACTAAATTGCGTGAATTCAAGAATACGAACTTTCGAAAGGGGGAGTCCCGGTGGCTTCTCATCGAGGCCGATGAATTTCACCGTTCTTTTTTGAATTATCGGCCGTTGGCCGCCATTACGACGAACATTGACAGAGAACATCTTGAGTATTACAAAAGCTTCACCAATATCAAAAAGGCCTTTACCAAGTTTTTTTCGCATGTCGAGCCATCGGGGTTTCTTATTTTGAACGCCGAA
>JACOZA010000023.1 GCA_016181565.1 Candidatus Sungiibacteriota bacterium | reverse complement strand
CAAGCATCCAGTTAAAGATCTCTCCCCATCCGCTCCCGAGAAGGTTCGGGAGAAACGCGAGAACGATCAGGGCCGTGACGTAGAGCGGGTAGTACAGCCTGAAGTGCCTTCTCATTTAGAGTCCCTCCTCCTGTAGTTGTAGTTCGTTTGGTTGGTTGATCTTTATGTCAAAGGCCGCGTTTTGCGACCGATCTATCCGATGCCTGCTATTATATCAGTATTTATGGGAAAGTCAATATTCCTGATTTAGCCCTATTTGCCTCGCCAATTCAGATTAGCTACAATGGCTTAAACAGGGCTCATACGGGTGACTAGTTCCCGCCTACTCCGTCATCTGACGGATTCGGCGGGCAAGCCCGCCTTCGCCCCCGCTTCGCCAAGACTACGCCGGGCGAGCAAGGCTACGGCGGGCAAGCAGGGCGTCTGATTCACCCCGTTACAAATTAAATGCGCCCTTAGCTCAGTGGTAGAGCGTTCGATTCACATTCGAAAGGCCGTTGGTCCGATCCCAACAGGGCGCACCACGTTGGAAAAGTCAATGCCTCGCCCCACCTTCGGCGGGTCTCGGCGACCAAATCGTATGGATTTTTCGGGGCAAAAAGAAATTCCCGATTCCGTTAGAAGCAGAAAAGAAAAATTTTCATAAGGATTTAAGAGTTAAGAAATGGCCTGAAATAGGGGCTTTTTTGATTGTTTTGGGGTGGGCTTGACAGGATAGGCACGATATGCTATCATGGCGATAGTACATTAAACCTTGAGATCACCTTATAGTCGCACCTGAGAGGATTTGGAGCTTTCAGGCGCGGCTATAATGTGGGATTACCTGCAGGCTGCGAACACGTCAATTTGCTCACGTGCCAAGGGGACCTTGGGAAGTAGCAAAGTAACCTTAATTCTCCGAGATGGAGAAAAGGAGTCAGTCATGAATCAGCACAAGTTCGCACAGATGGTTCGGGAGTTCCCGTTCCTCGCCAACATCCTCACCGAGCAGAATCTGTCCGCAGATTCGATCGGAAACATCGAGGTAGCGCGGGGAGACCGCAACCTGCTCGAGGTCAAGCCAAGTGCTTGGGCTCACGACGCCGGAGGGTACGGCGAGCACAGCGGACACCGGCTCTTCTGGTGTGTCGCTACTGGCGAAACCATTTCGCTTGACGGCGCCTGGGCTCGTACGATTCCGTATGAACGGAAAGACCAGCGGGACACGTCTCCGATCGGCTCGCAGCTTCTCTCTCTGAATCGCGACGTTCAGTTCATCGTCGAGGTTCATGAAGAGCACTGGGACTGGGAAGAGCAGATCTCCAATGTCGTGATCTACAAGATGCAGGGGTTCAACTGGCGCAGCTACTGCCGGCCTATGTAGGTCGCGCACAGCTAGCATCAGCATCAGAAGTTCTCCAGTCAGTTTTCACACCCGTGTCAGAAATGGCACGGGTGTTCTTCATTCAATTTCATTTCATGAATTTCAAAGAACAAAGAATTTGCCGCCAAGACTAAAATTCGCTAGAATTTTAGTAATCCGAATCCCGCCAAAGAAAAACTTGAAATTGTCATTCGTGCGGCTCCCCGATACCATCCGCCTTCGGCGGAGCTACGGGGCAGGCCGCCGCCTTTCCGAATTCTTGCCCGCCAAAGTTTTCTGAAAGAAAATTTAGGCGGGTGAACGGGGGGACTTCTCTGCCTGCCGGCAGGCAGGCTCGCCCGCCGCAGGCGGCGAAAGCGGTTCGGACTAATTCAAGTATTCTGCACTCACAAAATTTGTAACGGGGCAGGTTGCGAAGGCCACAGGCTTGTCCCGCTGAAGCTTTAGCGGAGGCGGATTCGGCACGTGATGAGCCAAGTCTGACTCCCACCAGCGCCCACTCCCTAGTATCTATTTCTATAGGACATGGTCTAAAGGACATCCATATTTTATAAATGTCCTTTAGAGTGTTTGTCATGAAACATGATTTTTTGGCTTATTTATGATGTTTAGGCTTTTGAGATATGGATAATTGTCTAGCCACGCCTTTAATTGCAGCCCTTTGTGGCCAAGTAATTTCCCTCTAAACAGAGGGATAATGACATTTTTAAGAGATCCGATATCCCTGACTTGGAGCAATGCAAAATGTCTGCCCCGATATTTGTATTCGTATACCCGGTCTGGTAGTCCAAGGTAGTCTCTAATGGCTTCTATAAGCTCCTTGTCCCTCATATGCATCTTAAGAACAAAAGCAGGTATTTGGTCCCCTTTTGCGTTTCGCATGTTCCCGAAGCAACCTTCGCCTTCAATTAAGCCTCTAATATAATCATCTGTAATCAAGTCTTTGATTTCCTCCTTTGTATGCAACGTTTCATTCCGAATCATCGAATAGAGTTTTGAAAAATTAGACATAAAGTTTCATGATGAACATTCAAAATGTAACACCAATTAACACAATAAACAGTTTCACATATAAAAACAAGTCAAATTATCAACAATTGTTTCTAAAGGGAAACTCGGCTAGGATGGAGTAGCATGCCCATCACAAATACCCAGATTGGCAAGATTGGCGAGGAGCAGGCGGTGAGGCTTCTCCAGTCGAAGGGATACGGCATCGTAGCGAGAAACTATGAGGCGCCGATGGGTGAGATTGACATTATTGCCAAACGTGGCGAGAAACTATACTTTATGGAGGTCAAAACCAGTCTGGATACGCATCGGGACACGTTTAGCCCGGAGGAGAGGGTAGATAGGCGCAAGCGCTCGCGGCTACAGGGGCTCTGTGAAACGTATCTTTTGCGGGAGAGGGTTGATTTGAATGCCGAATGGCAGATCGATGTCATCTCTGTCACCCTCGACAAAGAGGGGAAACTCCAACATATTGAACATATCGAAAACGCCATCTGGGAACAGCGCGGCGTATAGCCGCGAATTCAAAATGCAAAATGCAAAAGTCAAAATGAACGTAGCGCTGAAAGCGCTTCCTAAATTTTGATTTTTGACATTTAATTTTTGAATTGAGTTCCGGGCTGTAGTATACCGGTAGTACGCGTGCTTCTTGCCCCGTTAGAAAACAGATATCGGAGAGTAGTGTAGTGGCTGCACGAGTCCTTTGGGAGGATTTAGTCCGGGTTCGATTCCCGGCTCTCCGATTGTGAAGAAAATTTTACTGATCGTGTTTATCGTTATTGTAGGAGGAGCAGCATATTGGCTTCTGTCCCCTTTCTTTATCACGCGTACCGCCAATGAAGCCATGGAAGAATTGATTCGCGCAACCACTGCCGCGACCGATGCTGGCAGAATCGAATCGCAAATTCTCGCCAAGGGAGATTTTAAGGGGGAGTCTTTTCATCAAGCCGAAGGCACAGCTGAACTTGTGAAAGTCGGGGAGAAATACTTCATCAGGCTGGAGAAGGATTTCCGCGTGACTAATGGCCCGGATCTCTTTATACATTTGGGGAAAGACGGCGCCTATGTCAAGGAGGCTCGTTTGGGAGCGCTCAAGGGGAATGTCGGCAGTCAGAATTATGAAATTCCGTCCGATATTAATCCGTTAAATTACAACGAAGTGTGGATTTGGTGCCGAGCATTCTCGGTTCCTTTCGGGAAAGCAGTATTGCGGTAGTTCGTGCCGCTCTCCTCATTGATTTTTTCTCCTGTTTCATGCAGAATATTTTCGTGTTTCTGATGTATAACTTCAGGCATGATAAATACCGCGCTTAGCGCGAGTTGCCGTACAGTGGTAATACCTTATTAGTCTTATCCAGCTTCCGTAGCAGTGCATGCGAGTGTCGTATAGTGGTAATACCTCAGCTTTCCAAGCTGATGCCAGGGGTTCGATTCCCCTCACTCGCTCCACAATCAAACAGACATCAGTTTTAGAAATTTTTTGATGGGCTCCCATTGCGGAAGCCTATCGAATCTCCTTGCTGCTGCTCTATAGGATTATGAAAACGCCCGGCCGCCGCTCGCCCCACCAAAGAAAAGTTTTGTTCGCATTTCTGATTTTGCGCGCGGCCGATTTTTCTTCTAAAAGGAAAACAAAACTTTTCTGTGGTGTCCTGCTCTGAACGAAGAAATAAAAACTTTAAGATTGAAGTTTTGAAAAAATACTATTTTCAAATATAATACAAAGTAATGTTTGAAAAAACTGAACATTTGCCAACTAAATCAACAAAGGAGATAATGCGTGAGGGTTATGGGAATATTGAACGGCATCTTGCCGTTGGCGACTACGAAACCTCTGGCCAACGCGGAGACATCAAAAATGCTCTTGCGGATATCGAGAACAAAAGACTGATGCTTGTCCGTACCGATACAGGAGCGATTGTCCCTGAAGATAGAGAAGTCATTACAGAACGACTATCCGGATGTGTATGTCTATTTCTGAAAGGCCCAGGTTTTAGATATGTGGTTCACATGACTCCATCCGGCAGTCTTGGTTATTACTATCACCGCTATGGAAATGCCGATGAGATGAGAAAAGAAAACATGAGGGGAATCCTCGAGCAATTGCCGCCCGATATTCCAGTTGAAAAAGTTTCGGCTACCTTGATTGTTANNTCGCCTCACTGAAGCATGGAAAAAAATTCAAGAAGAGATTTCTGGCGCGGGCATCAAGAACGTTCGAATTGAAGAACTTCCATTGGACGAAACCACAGTGCTTTTTTCTCCGGAAACGCCTAACATTGCGCATGCAATTGGTGCTCCGATAGAGATCGGAGAAAAAGGGGAATACATTTTTCATCCCCAAGAAATTAAAGAGCAAAGTATTATTCTAGCCCCTTCTCCTTCTATAGCATCGTGATTTTTCGCCCCAAACAGCGAGGACGGCGCGGGATTCCTCCCCTTGAACCCCTCCTCCCGCGCCGTCCGAGCAAAAATAGAGGCCAGCCCCGCCACACTGCTCGTTCAGAGCACAGCCCCAAAGAAAAGTTTTGTTTTCCTTTTAGAAGAAAAAATCGGCCGCGCGCAAAATCAGAAATGCGAACAAA
>JACOZA010000022.1 GCA_016181565.1 Candidatus Sungiibacteriota bacterium | reverse complement strand
AAAAAAACAGGGTTAGGTGCTTTGTCGACTTTCATTTGCGCATGCACGAGAGTGTCAAAAGGGCGCGCGAGCTTGTTGCAAAGAATAAGCTTGGGAAGCTCACCTATATCGAAATGAAGTGGTCTATCGGCACGCTCGGACAAACAAAACTTCCACCACTCCCGCGTCATATGCAATGGCGCGAAAAAGTTCTGCAGGCCGGCGGAGGCGCAATCATGGCACGCGGTGTTCACTTATTCGACCTCCTGCGGTTCATCACTGGAATGGAAATTAACGAGGTTCGCGCGTACATGGACAACACGCCATCAACCGTTGATCGCACAACCATCGGAATAGTCTTGACGGATAAGAAAACACCGGTAGTCATTGTGACCAGCAAAATCATCCCGGAAGCGGATAACAGCATTGCGCTCCACGGAACGAAAGGCCGGCTTATAATTCGTGATCTCTTCTCCTCGGATAGTGGGACTCTCTATACAAAAGTTTTTGATGAGTTCGCCAGAGCTCAAAACGGCAAGAAGACCGTTCTTGCAACGCTTGAAGACGGACTTGCAGTAATCGCAATAACAGGGGCGTTTATCTCCTCATCGGGGAAAAAGCGCGCCGTACGAGTGCGCTGACATCAGTCCGGAACTTTCGGATGCGCGAGATACCACTCTATCGTCTTCTCAAGACCATCATCCAGAAGCGTTTTTGCCTCCCAGCCTGTGTCTTTTTTTATTTTTGACACGTCAGCCAGGCGACGCTTGACACTCCCCTCGGGAGAATTTTTTATATCCGTCTTCTGCGGGCGCCAACCCATAAGGCTGAATATCTTTTCAGCCAAGTCGGCGATGAGCGTCTCATGTGTCGTACCGATGTGATATGTACCGCCATCGGTATGCGCTGATTCCATCACGGTCTGTATTGCCTCCACCGCGTCAGTGATGTAGCAAAACGAGCGCGTGTCGTCGGCGCCGAAGATGGGGAACGGGTCTATCTTTGCCGCAACGCGCCCGACAATCTCGGGAATAACATGCTCATATCCCGCGCGCGGCCCGTAGAAGTTGTGCGGCCGCACTATCGACATGCGGAAGTTGTACGCCTTTGCATAGTGAATGAAAAAGAGTTCGCCGATAAGCTTTTGCCCGCCATAGGACCAACGAGGATTATATGTGTCAGCGATAACCAGTGGCACGTTCTCCGGCGTCGGGATGGGGAGCTTGCCAAACGCCTCGAGTGCACTCGCGTACGCCTCGTTTGAAGAGGTGTAGAGAATTTTTGCCCCAGGCTTGTTGTTTTCGGAACGAAACCACTCAAGAACATTCAGAGTCGTAGAGACTCCGATACGGAGCACCTCGTGCGGGATCTCGTAAAAAAACTTCGTACCGTTGATACCGACCAAGTGATATACCTCGTCAAACCCGGAGCCTACTTTCTCCCAGACCCGGCTTTGGGTGAGGTCGTCTTCCAATAATCGCACATTCGGCACCGCCAGCAGCGCCTGAAGGTCATCGTCATGTGCACTATGAAAGAAGTTATCCACGATAACAAGCTCATACCCCTCTGCAGCCAAGCGCTTCGCCAAGTGATAGCCAATAAATCCAGCTCCGCCGGTAATGAGAACCTTCTTCATACCGTATGAAAAATAGTATCGAAGAGATAAACCAGCCGCGGATAGACAGCCTCGGCAACAATGCGAGCGCGATCGAACTCTTGGATTCCGAAGGTGGTGTCATACTCCTTCGGATCCAAGTGTGCCGCAGCAAAAGTTATTTCTTCCTTCGAAAGTTCGATGCAGAATATATGACTCAAGGTGTGGCAACCTGCATCATGCGGTTCTAATTTACGCCATGACCAGCGCTCTTCCATCATGGTGACGTACTCAAAACTGGCGGGTGAGAGGCTAAGGCCAAGCTCCCGCTTCGCCAGTCTCACACATGACTCCCTCGTCGTCTCTCCGGCTCTTTGGCGTCCTCCAAAAAGCCATATTCCTTCAGCGGAGTGAACAATCCGTTTGGCAAGATAGAATACTCCGCGCTTTCGATCAACCGCGACAAAGTCTGTGCAAACAATGATGAACGACTGAATTGCCTCCGCGTACGCATCGTCTGTCAGAAAACCGCCGAGCGCACGCTCCGGCTGCTGCACATATAATTTCGGCTCTTTCATAATTTCATAACCAAAGCGTCTGCGCAGAGCGTGGCAGATGGTTCCAGATATCTACGACAACTTTCCCTCTCAACTTTTTGGGGGATATCGAAGCATATTGCTTGTGAGGAGTCGCGAGAATGAGAATATCCGATTCCGCCAAAACGGTATCCAGGGATACAAAACCGGGATCCTTGATGTAAACGTCCGTACATAAAACTCTCTTCGCCTCCGCTTGGGCCAGCTTACGCAACTTGTATGAGAGAGAGTCTCGCGAATCGTCGCTTTCAGCCTTAAACGCCATGCCCAAAATCCCGAGAGTTAAATGCTTCAGATCCACATAATAGCGAAATGTCTTCAATACATGTTCAATCACAGCCTCTTTACTCTTCATACGGAGGCGTCGTAGAGCCTGCGCATCCAGAGCTACAGTTGCTCGTGAATGCTTAAGACGCTGAACGATGTAATTCGGCAAGCCCTCATTCACCAACATCGCCGAATGTCCTAAGAAAAAATTATTGCTGTTAAAAGCGGCAAGCTGCATTGTATCTTTCAATAAGCATGGCCCCGCAGTAAAACCGGGGCCCGGAATGTCTTTGTTCCGCGGATAATTCTTACGCATTGCTTCATAAATTTGACGGTAATCCAAATTATGTTCCGCAGCTATCATAAAGAATTGATTGGCAACGGCGAATCTGATGTAGCGCCAGGCATTTGAAAAAAGCTTGACTAGCTCCGCCTCAATGGGTTTTTGCGTAAAAACAATTTTAGTGGCGAGCTTATTAAAAAGTGCGCCGACCCGCCGGGCGGTTTTTGCGTCAAAAGCCGATACAATTTGTGATAATTTACCCAATTCAATAAGAGACTTCCCTTGAACAATTCGTTCGGGACAAAAGGCAATGCCAACCTTTTTCCCTCGTTCGTGAAAATATCTTTGGATTCTTTCCGAGGTCCCCGGATAAACCGTACTGCGCAAGATTAATGTTTGCCCATCTCTAAAGTAGGTAAAATAAGAATCAATCGTCCGAAGAAGATTCGTAAAGTCGGGGTTGAGATATTCATCAACCGGCGTTCCGATGACAAGCAATACGTTAGCACTCTTTGAAATGACATCGGGAGTTTCCGACACTAAAAGAGTTCCGCGTTTTAAAGCTCGTTTGAGCTCCTGATTGCCCTTTTCTTCTCGAAAAGGGAACTTTCCCGCCCGGATAAGATTCAGCCACTCCTTATTCAGGTCGAAAAGGCAGGTTCTGACCCCTCTGTTCGCAAACGCCACGCCCAAAGGCAAGCCGACATGCCCCGCTCCGCCAATAATACAGAGCTCAAAGTCTTGTTTCTGCCCCATCACAATATATCGACATTAAGGTATAGATTTCGATCCTGCAAGTGAAGATCAGTCATTCGTCAAATATGAAAAAACAATATAATGAATACCGGGAGGGACCTGTATCGATTGAAATAGGTAATTTGCAGTATAGATCGGGACTTCTCGGTTGTCGATCTTGGCTCTCCACCCGGGTAGATTCGACTCACTAAAAACGAGCCACCCGCCCCTCGCACTCTCGACAGAGACATCAAGAAACCCATTTTTATATGCACCAATTGTGACGCTGTCTTTTTGTGTAAGAGACTGCACGGGCAATTCTCGGCAAGAACACTCAATAAAGGTCTTAGTTCGAAAATCCTTTGTCTTCGCGACTTCAAGAAGCAAATCTCTTTCACTCCCACTCCAGAAAACAGGGTGTTCAGTAAAATAGATACGCGGCAGCACAAGGGAATTTTCATATAAATGCATCGTGAAAGGGAGAGACGAAGCGGGCAGCTGAATCTCGTGCAACTGGGCTGCTGGGAGCGGATAGGCTGACAAAATATATTTTACATTCATCATGGAAAGAAGTGGCAAATGCGAAACAAAATCTTTTATTTTTTCCTCAATAGTCGCTGCCCGTATCACATCAACATTGGAACGTTGGTCGAGTCGCCCACCTTGCCGGACCGCCTCGGGCACAAAAACCGCCGTCGTATTCGGCGCAATGACCGTATCAAGGAGCTGATTCATGCGAAGGGTTCGAAACGGCTCAAACCCAAACATAGTCTCCAAGCCGTAGAGCTCGCCAATTTGATTCGTCAGCAGCTCCTTATGGAAGAACGCAATTTCGTCGGGACCCACAATACGATTCGACAATACTCCCCGGAACAAGATCTCGCCGGTCAGGAATGTTGCGACACGAAAGTTTGTCAATGGCTTTCCGTCTTCCTGTGATTCAATAGACTCTACAACGGATGGTTTTTTATTCAAAACGGATTGAGACGCAGCGCCGCGCTTGATCTCAAGACCAAATATGAAGAAAAGGCTCGCTAATGAAAATAGAAGAACTCCGATCGGAAACCACGCCGGCCGCTTGCCAAGGACTAAGAAGGCGAACACGGGGGCCGCAATGAAAAACA
>JACOZA010000021.1 GCA_016181565.1 Candidatus Sungiibacteriota bacterium | reverse complement strand
ACAATGAATCAGGGGGGCTTCGCCACTAGGCGAAGTCCCCTATCCCCATATTCCGAGCGCGACGATGGCAAACGCCATTCCGAGGTCAATACAGTACTTTGCAGTCTGACGCTCATTGTGCCGCAGGAGGAAGAACGCTCCGACCAGCGCAAGGACCACGCCAGGAAGCGTGACCGCTGTGATACCTAACGCGATCACTGAACCCATAGCAACGGTCGCAACCGCGACGAGTTTAGCCCTTCGTTCTCCCATAACGAGGGGGATTGTCCACTTGTAGCCGCCGTCGATGCGAAGGTCATCGAGATCCTTGATGATCTCCCTTCCGAATACCACGAAGGCCGACGAAAGAAAGACCAGCCAGAGTTTCCAAGATTCTGCTCCAGCCAGGATCGCCATCAACGCAGGACTTGCCGAGACGACCGCCGCGAGCAAGATCGGGACCATCGGGATCATCCGGGTCTCGGGGTGAACAAGGCCGATTAAGATTGCACCAAAGAGCAAGGATCCGATCTGCCAGCTCTCCATCGCAACCGTGGCGGAAAGAACTACGGAGATACCCCACGTGGCTACCACGAGCGTGAGAAACGACTGCGGATGCCGTATCGCAAGGGTCTTCCCTTTGCGAATGTCGTGACTGCGATCTCGCCAGTCATTCTGCAGCATCGTTGCGCAGGCGATCAGCAGTGTGGCGATCACCGCGCTCCAGAGCGGACGCACCCCACTCATTCGAAAGCTCACTAACGCGAGCCCTGCGGCGAAGAGACAAACAGGCAAACGGAACGCATGCACCCATTCGATCACTGGCGACCCTCCTTTCTCTAAAGAATTACCATGATTCATATTTTAGCATTCCGACCCTCCTCGGACACCTTACGACTTAGCCAACTCACTCCGATCCGCCCAGCTTTTCATCCAGCGCGGGGTGATTCTGATAACCACTCGCTCGCCGTTATCATCCATGAGCTCCTTCCAGTATCGCTCCACTTTTTCCGGCGGCAAGTACTTCTTGGCGAGTTTCAGTAGCAGCGCACCATCGATGTCATCGGTAATCGCAACATCGCCATACCCAACAACTGCATCGTACGGCAGTCCTTGCTCTGCGATTGAAAATCCAACCCTTGATATCTTGGCGAGATTTCGTGCCTTCTTACTTTTCTTTGCCGTACTCACTAGAAAATCCTTTCCTTCATAATCGAACCAAACCGGCACGACATGCGGATAGCCGTCCGAGGTAATCGTTGCGATGTTGAGAAGACACTTCTGCGAAAGAAATTCTTTTAGCTGTTCTTCATTCATATTTTTAGCGAGGGGTCTCGGTAGGCAATTTAATTCTACTTTTTAGTAAAAGCCGACATGATGGCGCTACCCGTTGCCATAATACCAATAAAGCTGACTATTCTTAGCCATATCTCTTCAGTATTTGATACAAGCCCAATCATAAAAAGAGCGATAATTGCTATCGTGGAATTTAAGAAAAGCGCATCCCATGCGTTCCTTTCATTCTTTAGGACCATATAAATTACATATCCCGAAAAAAGTACTATTATACTTAGAAAAATATATTCCATGTTGTTATTAAATAGTTAAAAAGCCCTTTATACAAATGAGGATATGCATTTACCCATACCAAAACTATCAAAACAATTACCACGAGCCAAAGAATCCATAAAGCAAGGTCGGGAAATACGGCATGTAGACGATCTCGAAAATTTCTTTCATCTTTTTTATTCTTTTCAAATCCTGTAAGCAAGAATTTTATTGCTTCGAGACGAGTTAATACTGGGTACCTGTTCTCCCCAAAGAGTTCTTTGGCAGCATCCGAACTCAGCTTTGTTACTTGCGATAAATATACTTCTACACAGTAAACCATCAAAACTAACAAGACAGATATGATAAACCGAACTAAATTATTTAATGGGAAAAGGTTACCGTCAAAACTTCCAATGACCAGCAAAGCAGCGGTAAGGCTAGAAATGTAAAGCAAAGTAGAAAACTTGCCTCTAGTACCTTCCAGCATTAATTCATAATAGAACTTCTTTTTTTCTTGCTCCGTATCCATGCTTACTTACTATAACTTCTCATCGCCTGACCCGTCCCGGTATGGGTCGCAAGCTGTTTAGGCAAATAAATGCTCTTTCTTTTCTCTCCTCCAACCTTTTATCTCAGCTTCTCGACGTCTTGCTTCCTTGAGCGTACTAAACTTTTCACTAAACTTTAATGAAACCGGTCTTCGAATCTTCGTATAATGCGCACCCCACTTCGAGATATTGTGCTGTGCAAGACGCCTTGCTAAATTATTGGTGCAACCTACATATAATGAGCTATCGGCGCATTCTAGGATGTAAACGTAGTAAGTCATAGGAAACATTTTACCTCGTCGCTCCCAAGATACCGTGCTCCAGAGGCACGTGGCCTACCGTTAGCCGATCCCGCAAGGCGTAAAAAATTTACAAAACTATCATGCGGAGGATTTAAGCGCTTTGCAAGAGCCATTCTACCACAAGAAAAACAGGGCGCGCTGCACTCATCCTGGATAAGAGTGAGTCGCTAGCGGCGCCCTGCTCATGACGTCGGAGGTGAGACCTTCACGCGGTAGCTTCCTGCATCGGAGACAACCTCCTTGGCTTTCACGTAGCGTTCTCCTACAGGTACTATCAGCCCCCACTGCAGGATCTTAGGAAGTGCCCTCTTCTTTCCCGCTTCCTCCCAACGCGAGATCATGCGGGCAACGACTTCCTGTCGCTGATGATTGCCGTCATATTGCTTGCGAACTGTCTCTCTGCAGTACTCACGGAGATTCTCCCAGGCCTCTCCCGGTGTATCTCCCCAAGAGAGGCCTTCGATCTCCGTTTCAGGATACCCCTCCTCCGTCATGGAGGGGTCACCCGCTTCCATGACGCGGAAAGTGATGCAATACCACTTCATGGCGACTTTACCTCCTTCGGGGCCTAAAAGCCCTCGTTTGTGGTGTGTTTTATCAAGGTACAACCATCTGAAACTCACGCTGTGGCTTCAGCGCATCTCGGCTCTAGGGACGGCCAAGTGAAATTGTCAAAATTATAGAGCAGCCTGACTAAACTTTCAAGTAGCGCCGGATGGCAAGAATGGAGGAGAGGACGCTCAAGACGACGCTTGTGCCCAAGAGAATTGCAAAAAATTCAAAAAAGTGGCTCACAAAGTAGTCGAACATATTCACCCCATCGAGAAAAAGCTGCAGTTTGGGAGCCAAAAACCAGATGATGGGGAAGTAAATGGCGGTGGTCACGACTGCTGCCAGCGCTCCATCGATAATTCCCTCAACTAAAAACGGCCCGCGAATATACCAGGCGGTAGCGCCGACGAGGCGCATCACGTTAATCTCATCGCGCGCGGTGTAAATTGCGAGCCGCACAGTGTTAAATGTGACAAGCACCGCGACAAATGCCAGGACAATCGCCAGCACCGCCCCCGTCGTCTTGCTTGCCGTTGTAATTTTTGAAAGACGCTCGATGGCAAGCTGATTCTCGCGAAAATTAATCTTGTCGACGGTGGGCTCTTGGCGCGCCTCAATCGCGGTAACAATGTCTTGGAATTTCAGCGTGTCGATAGCGCTGATATTTAAACTGGCTTCCAGGGGATTGTCTTCCAGTTCCTGCAGAGACTCGATGACAACGGGATTATCCTTATGCCGCTCGCGGAAGCGCTCAAGCGCTTCCGCCTGCGAGACGTAAGCCACCTCACGGACATTGGGAATCTTTTGGAACTCTGACTTCAAATTGATAATTAACTCCTCGGGGGTATTCGGCAGGAAGTATACCGAGACGTCGATCTTTTCCTCCACGCTCGCCAAGATCGTATTAAAAAGCACGGACGAAAGGACTAAGCCTCCGATCACAAAGAGCGTCAATACCATGACCAGTACTGTCGCGGTGGACAGCCAGCCGTTCCGCCAAAAACTGACGGCCGCGGATTTCATGATGCGTTTTAGCGATTCTATGGCCATAGGATGTTTCTTTTTTCAGTCTCTTATCTTTTGCATCCCTTAAATTATATACTTACCGCGCTCCTCGTCTCGTATGATTTCTCCTTTCTCCAATGCGACCACGCGCCGATCAAGCGAATCAATGATCTCCTTGTCGTGAGTCGCGAGAATCACTGTGGCTCCCAGCTCGTTGATTTTTAACAGCAGCCGAATAATCTCCCGAGTATTTACCGGATCGAGATTCCCGGTCGGTTCATCGGCCAGAAACACTTCGGGGCGGTTGACGAGCGCCCGAGCGATCGCCACCCGCTGCAGCTCGCCGCCGGAAAGCTCATGGGGAAAGTGGTGTATCTTTTCCGTCAGTCCTACTAACTCAAGGACCTGCGGGACGTCGTGCTCTATTTCTTTGGTCAAATGCCCCGCGGCTTCGAGCGCAAAGGCGACATTCTCATAGGCGGTTTTGGTCGGCAGCAGGCGGTAATCTTGAAAGACTTTTCCGATGCGGCGGCGGAGGTACGGCAGTTCCTTCGGGCGGAGCATGGTGACTTCACTTTGGTCGAAAAAGATTCGCCCCTCCGTAGGGCGTTCTTCCACGGTTAAAAGCTTTAAAAGGGTGGTTTTTCCGGAGCCCGACGGCCCGACAATGGATACAAATTCTTTCGGTTGAATACGGAGGGTAACCCCTTTCAGCGCTGTTGATGTCGGCGAATAAATTTTAGAAACATTCTCAAAGAAAATCATCCCCAATACGAATTAAGTCAGTGTAAACCCTCCGCGCCACGCCCTAAAGAGCGGGGCTTTTTTAATGCGGGGGAGTCAAATATCTTACGTCCCGCACCCAGCCATTGTACCAATTTCAACCGCGCCGGCAAAGATGAGAAGTGCCGCTAGCGCTCGCTCCGGACCGCCGCATCGATAAAAGCCTCAATTTCACCGTCAAGAACCCCGGCAATATCCGATGTTTCCCAGCCAGTCCGATGATCCTTTACCAACTGGTACGGATGCAGGACGTAAGAACGAATCTGGCTTCCCCACTCCGCCGAAATTTGGTCTCCGCGAATTCCCTTTCGCTCGGCTTCCTGTCTTTCCAATTCCCGCTGATAGAGCTTCGCGCGCAGATGCCGCATGGCAAGCTCACGGTTCCGTTCTTGCGTGCGCTCGCTCTGGGCGGCCGCGAAGATTCCCGTGGGAATATGCGTAACCCGGACTGCGGTCTCTCTTTTATTTACGTTCTGCCCGCCGGGCCCGGACGAACGGAAAAAATCAATGGTAACATCTTCGTTTCTCACCGCCACTTCTTCGGGTGCCACAAACTCCGGCAATACTTCGACGAGCGCAAAAGAAGTGTGCCTTAGCGACTGGGCCGAAAACGGCGAGATGCGCACCAAGCGATGCACTCCTCGCTCATGCTTCAAAAACCCGTAAGCAAATTCTCCAATGACCGCGAGGGTGACATTTTTTATCCCCCATCCCGAGGGTCCGTGATACTCGCCGTAGTGTTCATGGATGCGCGTGGCTTTCCACCCCCTGGACTCGGCGTATCGCTCATACATCCGGAGAAGCATCGCTCCCCAATCTTCCGCGTCTTTCCCCCCGGCGCCGGCATAAATCGAAACCAAAGCGTTACCGCGATCGTATTTGCCAGAAAATAAATAGAGAACCTCAAGCTCACTGAAATACGCCTCGGCGCGGTCGAGACGCTCCGAGAACTCTTTTTCAAAAACCGGATCGGGGTTCTTGCCGGCAAGCGCCCAAAGCTCCTCGAGGGTATGCGCCTCACTCGTCATTTCCTCCCAGCGCTCAATTTCTTTTTTGAGCGCGGCAATGCGGCTCGAAGCCTCGCGCGCCCGATCGGGATTGTTCTGCCAAAAATAAGGCGCCGCGAGCTCCCCTTCGAGCCGCAGCACCTCTTCTTTCATTGCGAGAACCTCAAAGACGTTCCGCCAGGAGGCGGAGATTAAGAGCAAGCTTCTGAATGCGGTCTGTGTAATCAGCCATAGATGGTATCTACTTTACTTTAGCAAAAAGCAAGTCATCATGATACGTTTTGCCTTTCTTTACGTTTTTTCTTAGAAGGCCTTCGTACTTAAAGCCACTTCTCTTTAATACGCCCTGTGACGCTTTGTTGAACGGAAACGTAAAGGCAAAAATACGTCTTAATTTAAGTTTCTTAAAGCCGTATTCTGTAACTGCTCCGACAACTTCCGTCATAATGCCCCGCCTCCAGCATTTGCGCGCAAGCCAGTAGCCAACTTCTGCTTTATGCGGCAACTGAAAATGAAGCCCCACTCCTCCGACAACTTCTCCATTAATATCTATGGCCCAATTCATTTTGGGGGAATTCTTTTTCAGCCACTCACGTTTTGTAAGACCAATCCAGTCTCTGGCATCTTTCAGTCGGTAAGGATAAGGAATAGTAAGAGTGTTCCTTGAAATTATAGGATCATTAATATTTTTTGCCAAAGAAAACTCGTCTCCGTTATTAAAGGGGCGGATCAAAACGTGCTTTGTCCTAATTATCGGCATTTTATCCTATTACTTATTGCTGAATTCTGATTTCTAACTATGGTTTCGGCAACACAATCGTTACCTTTGTGCCTTTCCCTTCTTGAGTTTCAACACTGATCTGTCCGTCATGTTTGTTTATGATGTGCTTCACGATGTAAAGACTAATGCCGAGACCGCTGGGCTCAAGCCGCGCCGCATCTTTGGCTCGGGAAAACTTATAAAACAGCCTCCCGCGAAAAGCTTCAGCAATCCCAATGCCCGTGTCCTCAACCGTTACGACTGCAACATCATCCGCCGTCCCGTCGATATTCACCGTGACTTTGCCGTTCGGAGAATAGCGGATGGCATTGTCAATAATCAACGAAAAGGCGTAACCAAGCTTTTGCTGATCAATCAGCGCCTCAACCGCTTCGGGCTTCGAAATGAATTTTAGCTCTACATTTCGGCTCCGCGCGAGCGTCTGCAAATCGTAGGTCAGGAGATTCAGAAGTGAGGTAAGATTATATTTTTTGACTAGGT
>JACOZA010000077.1 GCA_016181565.1 Candidatus Sungiibacteriota bacterium | reverse complement strand
GTGATAGAAAATCCTAGGGTCGCCTGCTCAATCAATATGCGCAATACATCACGATAGTGCGCGAGGGGAAACGTCAGAGTACGACCCGATGTAAGACGCGAGAGCAGCTGATCTCGCAACTCCCCATCAGCGGCCAGACGCCAAATAAAAATACCTAGTCCGACTAAAGCGAGACACGTCGCTCCCAATACGATGGCAACTATTTTTTGAAACTTCCGAACTGATTGTCTGGTGAAGAAATCAGCGTCAGTCCGTCTAAGGCGCTCGTATCCCCAAGCCGCAAGCCATGCCAAAGGGAGAGTTCCGGTGACAAACCAACGAGCAGGATTTGAGATGCGTGACAAAAGCGGAAGAGTGTTTACCCAATTGACACCAGGGATCCCCAGCGCCAAGAAAGCCATGATCAACCAGCTGCTTGAGAAAAATAAGACTGGCCTGTTTCGGAAGAATATCAAGCCGATAACCGCTAAAGGAAGAACCAAAGTTCCCAGATAGAGGCCCTGCGCGCCTAACAAAAACGGGGACAAACGCATGGTCGTAGGCAGCACGAGTGTCACAAGCTGCGGAATGAATCTAAGCCCGTCAGACGCCTCGATCGCATAGTGAGCAGTGCGTATTGTGAATGGCAGCAATTCAAAGGTGGGAAGTATCTGGACAGCGCCAAGAAGGCCCCCAATCATTACAATCATAATGTATGAAAGAGTGGACTGAAAACGGGTCAGAACCGCACTCCACCCCCTTTCCCAATCGAGAAAAAGAACATACGCTCCGGAGAATACCAAAGCATATGCAACGAATTGCGGATATCCAGCAAGAAATCCAATACCAAGACCCACTCCTCCCATAAGAATAAAAAGGATATACGATGACCATTTCGCAGCACCCGCCGCTACAGTCAGAAAGAAGCATAATAGCGGGAGTATCATGAAACCATTTGCATACGAGAGACCAGCGGTGAAAGCGCCGAAGTTAAACCCAGACATGTAGGACAGCGCCAGGAATATTGAGCCAATGCGCGTAAATTGCCAGGCTCGACCGAAACCGTAGGCAGTGAGAAGCCCCAAAAACGCGGCGAAAGCGATAGCGGTGTAGTAAGCGGCGAATAACGGTAACAAACGAGCCAACACGTAATGAAGCGGGTAGAGAAATCCTCCAAACTGCGTTAGATAACTGGGGAAGCCGCCGTAGTAGTTAGGATCCCATAAAAAGGACTCATGATTCTCTATGGCTTTTTGATAAAAAGAGAAAGTTGTATAATAAGCACCGAGTCGCTCTTCATCAACCATCATCTTCCCGCCAAAAATAAAAGGCCAAAAGATAATAAATACAACAGCAAAAAGCAACAGAATAGAAGGGCCTTCAAATTTAAGAAAGTTTTTCATCGAGTTGAGAGAAAAACTGCACAATTCGCCGAGCGCGTTTTTCCCACTTATACTGCTTTACCGCGGCAAAAGCCGCCTGTGTGCGCAAAGCCGCGTCACTGTTTTCGATAACTTGTTGTATTGTTTTAGCTAAACTCTCTGCAACGTCCGGCTGAAAAAACCAGACCATCGTCTCGTCGGCAACCTCTCGAACGGATGGCAGATCCGAAGCAACAATCGGTCTTTCTGCTGCCATGTACTCGAAGAGTTTCATGGGCGAGGTGTAGTATTTTGAGATATCTTCTTTGGCGGTATTGGGTAAAACCAAAACATCGGCAGCTTTCAACCAAAAAGGGATCTCCTCATGCGGACGATGTCCAACAATCACTACATTATTTTTCATTTTTAATTTTCCATTTTTAATTTTAAATTCTTCCACGTCATTATCTGTCCCTCCAACAAAATACACCATGCAGCCGGCGGGCAGTAACTGACTTGCTTCAAGCAGAGTGTCCGCCCCTTTCCAAGCATAAAGATGGCCGGTATAAAGCGCGATTTTTTCATCAAGCGGCAGCTTCAACTTCACACGCGCTTCTTCACGGCTTATAGAGACAGCGAACTGATTTACATTAACCGCATTAAGCACGGCAAGAATCCGCTCCGGCGTATAGTGGAACAGTTCTATAAGTTTATTCTTTTTCCAGTTATTAGTTGCTACAATCGCATAAACTCTTCTCAACAGCCATCGATAAAAAAAACGCTGCGGCGGGAAATCATGAATCTCGTACACCGTGCGTTTGGAAATAAACGTCAAAAGGAACAATGCGAATTCCTCATGCGAATAATACAGAGCGCCTCCCATCCGTCGCCAAAGCGCATAGCAAAAAACCGAGATTGCCAATGACGCCGCCATAATGAAATAGCTAGGCATCCACGGCGTAAGGTCAATAACCGGCAATCGTACGATACGGAAATTCTTCTTAACGCCGTGATATAGAAAAGGATCTTCGCGATACAGTTTATTGAAACGCCGGGGTGCCCACAATTCCACTTCAAGCCCTTCTGCGGCAAACGCCTCGCAGCTTTTCATACTGAAAAGAGAGCCGGCTTTTTCTGATGGGTAACGCAGGGGCGAAATATAGATTAATTTCATATGAGATGGCGCACAAGTCTCAAAAGCACGGAAAGATTATACCGCTGGTATATGATTTCATACGACAGCGGCATTCTGCGCCCGCCGCAAAAAAGCACCCGAGGCAGACGCAGCAAATAGAGCACGAGCGGCTTCAGGGCATTTAAAATTTTACCTAATAGCTTCTTTCGCGAAACGCCTTGCCACCTTTTTTCCTCGATCGCGAGATACTGCTGCCATTTCCCCCACAGCGCCCGCTGCGGCGGCAGCGGAACCAGCATGTGATGTTTCAGTACGCCCACGGCTTCACCGGGGTTGGGCAGAACTCGTTCGTGAACCTGCTTCACAAAGGTCCCGACGTGCCCCAAATGAAACAAGCGCATCTGCAGATTGGGATAAGTTGTGGCGCAGTCGATAACAATTCCGTCCAAGACATACTTTCGCGGCACGTTCCAGGCATGGAAAAGAGGCCTTTCGGCTGTAGCAATATCACGGATTTCGGCCGCCACCTCTGGTGTCAGCATTTCATCCGAATCAATAAAAAGAATCCAGCGATGCTTCGCGATCTCAAGCCCTTGATTCCGCACCCGAGCGAAATCCGTAATACGCCCCTCCGACTTGGCTTTTTCATCCTGCATTAAGATTTTAGCGCCGTAGCGCCTGGCGATCCCCAGCGTCCGGTCAGTGCTGCCGCCGTCAATCACCAGTATTTCATCAAACAGCGTAACGCTTTCAAGCGTTGTTTCAATCGTTGTTTCATTATTGAACGTAAGAATCTCAACGGTTGCCGGGATTTTTTCCATGTTTGATCAAGGAGAAAAAATAATGCGCCGGGTCGGCGGGATCAATGCCGGCCTTGCTGATGACAAACCCCGCTCTCTTTATGGCTGTCTTAACGCGCGAAACCGGAAAGCCCTTTTTCCCTAATTCCCAATAATGCTCGCCGTTAAAAATATGCCGCTTCCAGAAAAACGGGACTTTGAAAAAAAGGCGGAACCGCGGCAGTAACGGCAACTTGATGCTTACGTCAATAACTGCCCCTGCGTGCGGTAGAGTAATGTAGACATGGCGCTTCGTCACCCGCCAAATCTCGCCGAGAGCTTCGTCTAATTCAGTAAAGGGCAAATGCTCCAGTACTTCCGCGGCAAGCACAACATCAAAAGCGTTCTCGGAGATAGGCATTCTTACTACCGAGGCCGCGATGTCCGGCCGCAATTCCGCATCAATGTCAAGCGCCGTCACCTGATAACCGAGATTTTTGAGGGCATCGCGGACAATTCCATTCCCCACCCCGATCTCGAGCACGCGCTCGGGTTGAAGGCGAAGCACTTCGCGCACCTGATTGCCGTAACTGACCCAGCGATCAGCGCCGAGATAGGGAAGCGCCCGGTAATGTTCTGGTGGGACTTGGGGAAGCATATTCATGCCTTTATAACGCCAAAAAAAATTATCTGTAACCAGAGACTAGTCTATGGGTACAGATAGAGCGATAAGCTGCATTTCCAGCTTCTTAATAAGGTCCGACAGCTCGAACTTCTCTTGGACAATGCCGCGTAAACTCATATCCCTCCCCTTTCGGAGCAAAGCGGAGATTTTAGAAGCAAAAGTCTCAACGGATCTTTCCTTCACAACATACTCCTCCGGCAAAATAGTCCAAAACGCCTCGCTGGAACTTACAACCGGCAGGGCTGTGCTCATCGCTTCCAAGACCGCCTTGTCTATACTGCCTGTCGCGCTTGCGTGCAGAAACATATGGGCTTTTTGATAGTACGACGGCATGCCGCGATACGGCACCTCCCCCTCAAATGATACGTGTTCCCCCATCCCCAGATCCCTGATCAATTTATCCAATTCCTGCCGATATCGCGCATCATCTCCGGTTATGAGGCCGCCGACGATCATAAATTTCCATGCCGACGGCAAATGTTCCCTCGCGCGTGCAACGGCCCGCAAGAGGAAATCAACGCGTTTCGAGCGTGAAATGCGGCCTGCCGTAAGCATCACAAAGCCAGCGGGGACCGCCGCGGGCGGCGCGAATAAATCCGTATCAACACCGTGCCCCAAAAACGAAACTTTTTTCGACGGCAGGCGGAAGCTTTCCGGCGAAGCGCTGAATACGCCGTCAACCAATTTTTCCGCCAACCGGAGTTTTAGATCCACGTGGCGATGGACATACCAAAGCGCCATCGGTGTTCGATAGCGCCAAGCAAAGGGATAAGCGACAATGGCGTAGACCGGCGCCATATGAATAAACACTCTGTCTATCCTGGGAAAAATCTCGCGACAGAGCCGAAGCGTCCGCCAAAGCTTCAGGTACTTGCTGGGGCGATCATTGGCAACGGCATATAAACGAATATTGGCGGGCAGTGCGTGT
>JACOZA010000049.1 GCA_016181565.1 Candidatus Sungiibacteriota bacterium | reverse complement strand
TCAGAAACAAAAATTCCCCGCGGGGCATTTTTGTTTTCAGCCCTAATAGACAGAACGCAAGAAATTACTATACTGAAGGCATCACGCTCTTAAAATCGCACAGGAGGTGACCTATGCAGGTTGCTAAACTGGAGCAAACACTGCGTGGATATACCAGTGACCCGCGCATCCTGGCGCTCTTCTACGATGGCGCGGCACGGGGGCTTCGTTCTCTTGGGAGGAACGAAGTTGCTGCCACCGAGCTCGAAGAGAGCGCTAAGGCGGAACGACTGAAGTGGCTGCAAACCTTGGAAGCACAAAAGCAGTACAAAGAAGCCCTGGGGTGGGATCGTGATCATAAGCTGCTCAAGTGGGAGGAGCGTAAGGCGCTGGCTCGGGAAGGGTGTCAGCAGCTGATGCGAGGCAAGCATTACTACGATGCTCTCCGGCTTGCGCGCGAGGAGAGCCTCCCGGACTGCGCGCGAGAAGCCGCGGTCCAGTACGTTGAGGACCATCTCACGACATCTAGGATGTCCTCGGACCTCTTGGGGATCCTACGTCGCGAGCTTCATGGAGACTCCGCAGTTCGTAAGCAGGTGGCCCGAGCGATGTTCGCTGACATGGTTTGCCATGAGACAAACCATGAGGACCACCTTCTCGTGCTCGTTGGGGAGTTTCGCGACTGCTTCAGTGACGCGGAAGCGGAGCTCGCCGAGTTTCTCAAACGTGCGGCAAAGGATCGTCCGAGGCGTTAGCCTATATGGGGCGCCGTCGCGCCCGCCCGATGAGTCTATCGGGTGGGCGTTTTCTTTTTTAGACTGCTCTTGTTACAATTTTCTTGATGAAGAATGTTGAAGTTGAAATTTCAAGTTTTGTAAGTCCGGCCGAGTGGGACCGTCTAAGAATATTTTTTCGCCGGAGAGCAAGGTTTGTCGGTTCGCATCGCGACGCCACAACTTATTTTGAGAAGAATGGTCGGCTCCGGATTCGTGTGGAACCCGATGCAGCGTATCTCGTTTTCAAGTCTGGCTTTATGCATTCACCCCACCGCGAGGAAATTGAGATTTCATTTTCTAAGAAGAATGCGGGTCAGTTGGAGAGAGTTTTAGATAAAATGGGGTTTCCGGTTCTCATCCGCTGGTTTTGAAAAAGAGAAAAATATATTTGGAATGGGGTGACCGCAACACTCGATGATACGAGGGGATATGGAAAGATATTTGAACTGGAAGTGATGACAGATGCGAAGCATCAGGGCGAAGCACATAAAAAACTTCGCCAGCGATTCTCCGATTTAGGGATTCAGCCGAAGTCTCGCAAAGACATGGAGCGGGCCTACCGATACTATCAGCGGAACTGGAAGAAATTAATTCGCGCGTGACGAGAAAGTTTAATTTTTGCCGATTTATGATATTCTTAGTTTCACCAGACTTCCATGGGAGGTAATAATGAGGCTCTTTAGAGGAAATGGGCGTATTCGTGGAGAAAGAGGAAAGTTACCCGTACCTGTCCGAGTTCTCGACCTGGTATACGAGATCCAAGAAGCGCAGGGGTCTTCTGAATACGTAGAAATATCACTCGGCAAGATTCGCTCTTTAGCGGCAAAGCGCGATCCCGCACTGCTCGAAAGTACTCGTCTCCATTGGGGCCTGCATTTTCTAGTGAAGTTAGGTCATTTGCGCCGAGCACGGCGCGAGCGCTATACCGTTCTGGAGTAACTCTGTATCTCCATACAGAGTTACTCCAGAATTATGCATATTATGGAATACGAGCCGGTCATTAAGAGGCAAAGTGCAAGTTTAGCAATAATTTTATCTGTACCAATAGACCAGTCTATTGGTACAGATGAGACACAGAGATAAAATGCAATTGGATAATCAAGAAACGTATGGAACATGAACCGGTCATCGGCATAGAAGTTCATACAGAACTCAAAACGCGGACCAAGATGTTCTGCGATTGCTTGAATGATCCGGACGAGAAGCATCCGAACGTCAATATCTGCCCAATTTGCCTTGGGCATCCCGGCACGCTGCCGGTGCCGAATAAAGAAGCGGTTGAGAAAGTGATACTCGTCGGCATGGCGCTTCATGCCGAAATTCCCGCCTACTCCCAGTTCGACCGCAAAAATTATTTTTATCCCGATCTTCCCAAAGGATATCAGATCTCCCAGTACGAGCACCCCCTTGTTAAGGGCGGATATTTGGAATTCAAGCTGGCTGACGGCAGCGAGAGGCATATCCGTGTCACGCGGGTTCACTTGGAAGAAGACACGGGGCGGCTTGCTCATGGGACAAGTGACATGGGACATGGGACAAGTACGGTGGATTTCAATCGCGCGGGCATACCCTTGATGGAACTTGTCACCGAGCCTGATATTCGAAGCGCCGAGGAGGCGCGGTCGTTCGGCGAAGAATTACAGCTTTTGATTCGCTATCTCGGTGTCTCGGATGCGGATATGGAAAAGGGCGAGATGCGAGTGGAAGCCAATGTCTCGCTCCGGCCCAGGGGCGCCAAGGAGTTCGGCACGAAAGTCGAAGTCAAGAATATCAATTCGTTCAAATTCGTTGAAAAAGCCATTGCGTATGAAGTCAAACGCCAAGCCGATGTCCTGGCCAGCGGCAAGAAAGTGGTTCAAGAAACTCGCGGTTGGGATGAATCAAGGGGACAGACGTTTTCCCAACGCCTGAAAGAAGGGGCTACCGATTACCGCTATTTTCCCGAACCGGATATCCCGCCGCTGGTTTTAGATCAAGCCTGGCTCGGGTCTATTGGGGCGAGGCTAACCGAACTGCCGGGCGCCAAAAGAAAACGGTTTACCGATGAGTACAAATTGGACGAGAAGACTGTCGAGCTTTTTATCGGAGACGCGGATCTGGCGGAATATTTTGAGCAAGTCGTTTCTGAAATGACCGAATGGATTCAATCGATGGGCGATCGCGTCGAACGCGATAAAGCTATAAAGCTGGCGGCAAATTATCTGACAGTTGATTTTCAGAAAATGCGCAAAGAGACGGCTGCCCCCGTCAGCGAGACCTTAATTACGCCGGAAAATTTCGCCGAGCTCATGGCGATGATTTATGAAGACAAAATTTCTTCCGCTGCGGCCAAGCAGGTGCTCGATCACATGTTTCGCACCGGCGGAGATCCATCGGAAATTATCCGTGAGAAAAATTTGAGCCAGGAAAGCTCGCCGGAGTCGCTGCAAAGCATCGTGGCAGAAGTCCTCGCCTCACACGAGGATATTGTCGCCGAGTATAAAAAGGGCAAAACCAACGCCATCCAAGCCCTGATAGGCGCCGCCATGAAAGCCTCGCGGGGCAAGGCCAATCCCGCAGTCTTGCGAACGCTGATTGAAAAATCGATACAATAGACATACAATCTTAGCATCATGCTTCAGCGGCGCTCATATTTTTTCAGCTCCCTGTTTATCCTCGGCATCAGTATGCCGCTTTTGGCCTCGGCTGAACCGGTTATTCAGTCTTTTGAAGTATTGCCGACGTCGATTAATTCCGGTCAGACGATTACGCTCTCTTGGAAGACTACAAGCTCAAGCGGCGCTTCACTTCTCTTGCCTTGCCAATCAATAACCGGCATTCATTATAAGAACCAGAGCGGCACGACGCTTCCCTGCGATCAAAAGATTACCGGCCTCGGCACCGTTGATAGCATTTTGATTGGCGTTACCAATACCAGCGGCAGTGCAGTCAGCTTGTCGCCTAAATTGATTCCGATTAATCCGGACGGCAGCGAGAGTACCGCCCAAGTGCCGGTGACATTCAGTATCGCGACCAGTCCGAATCCTATCACCGACTTTTCGGTCTCAACCCCGACCGCGGTATCGGGCGATAAAGTAACGTTCTCCTGGAGCGCGCCGGACGTTGATCGACTGAATATGACGCTTTACTGCACCGATGTTCTTACGCCGACAATTGTGGGGGATGCGCGCCCGCGAGTGCCCTGCAATCAGGAGCCGGTATTTATAGGCGATGTAAGCGGTTCGGGCTCTCAAACGTTTCAACTTGTGAGCTCATCGCTCGAGCCGGTATCAGCGACGTTTCGTCTTTTGCCGAAAACCAGCTCAGGTACTTTTGACGGCACACACGCAAAATCGATAACTATCAACGTAAAGCCGGCGCTTGATACACGAAGCCCGATTATCAGCTCATTCCGGCTCTCGGAGCAGACTCTGAAATCAGGTCAAGAGACTTCAGTGATATGGGATGTGCTCCACGGCGTGGGAGCGAATTTCAAGCTTAAATGTCCCGTTGGTGTAACGGCCACTTCTTCTCTCACCGGCGCCGCACGGCTGCCCTGTGACGGCGCGATGATATTTAGCGGCATTCTTGACGTGGTTGGATCATTCAGGATGTCGTTTCAGAATACCACGCCGTATGCCGAGGGCCTTTCGCTGACACTCGTCCCCGCGGTTACCACTGCCGAATTCGACGCCATCCGCACACGAGAGCTTCGGATAGTCATTTTGGGAAACGCGGGCGGAAGTTTTACGCCGCCAGTGTCTCAAGTCAATGCGACGACTTCTGCCGCAACCAGCGTCAGTCAACCTGCCCCGCGAGTCGTCTTTTTGAAATCAATTAGCTACGGATTGCGAAATAGCGCCGAGGTCCGTAAAATTCAAGAAATTTTGCGCGATGAGGGAGTCTACACCGGCCCGGTGACGGGGAATTTCTTGGCGCTCACGCGCGAAGCCGTCAAGCGTTTCCAAAAGAAGTACGGCCTCGACCAAGTCGGCAACATTGGGCCGCTTACAAGGAAGAAACTGAATGAGATTGCAGGTAAACAGTAGTTGGGCCCGATAGGCAACGTGGACATAGTTTGGTGACAGAACTTCTGCTCCTTCCATCCTCTGTAGCAGTACACGCGAGATTCGTATAGTGGCAGTATGTTTGCTTCTCCCGATTTCTCCAAAATTTTGAGCGAGAGCAAT
>JACOZA010000048.1 GCA_016181565.1 Candidatus Sungiibacteriota bacterium | reverse complement strand
TAAAAAACGTAAGCCTCCCCGGTGCTTCATGGGGAGGCTAGGCGGCGCACTCCGCTGGTATGGGCAGTAACGGCGGGTCTCCCGCCTTGAGCTCTACCGCAGTGGTGCCAAGACTTTTTGCAGACGCGCCGCAGAGGTCACATCCCGCAACCCAACCTTCAAACGAAAGCGTCCACAAGAAGCGGCCGCCGCACGAGCAGGGCGGCAGTGCCAGCCAGTGCCGGAGAGAAGTCATACGCCCCCCTCCTTTCAGTTGTGAGTGCCGATGTTATTCAATAACCTCGTTTCTTCCATTCTAACCCTAAACTTTGCGTTTCCAATCCACAGACTGGCGAGTAAGCAAGTCCTTGGCTTTATTCGGTTCGGCCATTATGGCTTCAGCCACGCGCTCCATCCGCATACTTTGACCCCCCTTTACGAGTATCACGTCCCCCGACTCAATCATCGGTCGAAGCATAGCCGCCGCATCACGCGAATTTGCGATATGGTATGCGCGTGATCGGTCAAGACCGGCTTCCAGCGCTTGTTTTTGCACAATTTGAGAATTTGAGCCGACTGTAAATAGAATTTCCGCCCGGCTGGGAATCATTTTACCGACGCGCCTGTGCGCTTCTTCGGTGTAAGAGCCAAGCTCAAGCATATCACCCAAAACTGCGATCCGACGTTTAGCCGGCAATGAACCGAGCGTTTCAATCGCCGATTCCATCGCCGCCGGCGCGGCGTTGTAGGTATCATCCAAAATTATCGCCCCTTTTATTCCTTTCAAAATTCTCATCCGACCCGGCGGCGGCACAAAATGAGAAAGCGCCTCGGCAATAGAAACCGGGTTCATGCCGAACGCAATCCCAGCGCAAAACCCAGCCGCGGCGGCCAGCGCTTGAGGTTTGTTGATTGCGCCTGCGAGGCGCAGAGGAATTAAGGCGCCCTGATAACGAATCTTGAACGCGATGCCCTCCGGCGTTTTCTTCCCATTTTCATCCAAAAAAAGAACTTGCAGTTCTTCGACGCGGACATCCGCCGCTTGACTCATCCCATAACGCATCACAGGAGCCGGGCTTTCTTGCGCCATAGCTAATATATATTCATCATCCGCGTTCAGAATCGCTCTTGCGGTATTCGCCAAAGCGCCGAGAATTTTCGCCTTTTCTTTGGCGACTGCTTCCGGATCTTTAAAAAACTCAACGTGCACCGGAATCTGCCCCAGACCGGTAATCACGGCGGCATTCGGCCGCGCCAGCTTAACTAAATAGTCCATGTCTCCGGGGCGATCTACTCCCATCTCCAGTATGAGTATTTCCGGATATGATTTTGACCACCAGAGTTTCAGAAACCGAAGACAGAGCCCCAGCCACCCTAAAACATTCCGCCCGTAATGCGGCGCGCCCAGTATTACCAACGGCACGCCAATCTCATTGTTGTAATTCTTCTCTTCGCGGCCGCGCCAAACCCTAAAGCGGCTGCTAAGCACCGCGTAGATTGCATCTCTTGCAGACGTCTTGCCCACGCCGCCGGTGATGCCGATAATCCGGGGGTGATGGCGCCGGAGTATCGCTTTAGCCAGTACATATAAATAAACTCGCAGAATTTTTGTGATCAAAATCATTTTTCGTCAGGCGGAATGCCGTAATAGTTAATGATGTATGCCGCTAAGTCATGGAAGGTCGGGGTTAAGCTGGCGGTGGCGAAATTCACGCCCTTGGGTTTATTAATCTGTATGAAAATCAGAAACCGAGGGTTAAAGGCGGGCGCATAGCCGACAAATGAATGAATCACCTCGGACGAGTAGCCGGCGCCCTTCGGATCGGGGATCTGGGCAGTCCCGGTTTTGCCGGCGACAAAATAGCCGTTAATTCTCGCTTTATTTGCAAAGCCGCTTCTTACAACCGATACGAGCATCCGTGAAATTGTCTCGGATGTTTCTTTAGCGATGACGCGGCGGCGCGTCGTGGGGAGGGTGACGGTTTCCACTCCGGCGCCGTCAATGATCTTTTCAACAACATAGGGCCGCATCAAGTTTCCGCCGTTGGCAATCGCGCCAATCGCCATCGCCATCTGCAGCGGCGTCACCGCGATGCCCTGCCCAAATGCGGCATTGGCGAAGCTGACTTCATGCCCAGTTTCTAAATTTGAAAGACTTCCCGTGAGCTCCCCCGGCAGCTCAATCCCGCTCTTCTCACCGAAACCAAACCGCCCTATATAATACGAAAACTGTTCATGGCCGAGCAAACGCTCAACGAAAATCGCGCCGGTATTCAAAGACTTCTCGAGAACGTTCGCCATGGTCTGAACGCCGTGCGCCTTACCGTCGAAATTCTTGATAGTATATCCTTTAATCCTCACTTCTCCGGTGTCCGTGTAAGTGCTCGAAGCGCTGACCAGTCCCTCATTAATGGCCGCGGCCATGGTGACGGGTTTCATGACCGAACCAAGCTCATACTGTGATTCAATGGTCTGATTCAAAAAGGCGCTGAAGTCCTCTACCTCTCCGTAATTATTGGCGTCAAACGCAGGATAACCCGCCATGGCAAGAATCTTGCCCGTCATGGGATCAATGACGGTGATTGTTCCTTCTTCCGCACTCCATTTTTCGACGAGGCCGGAAAGTGCTTTTTCGATGCGGAGTTGAATATTCGGATCAATCGTCAGAATAATATCCTGGCCATCACGAGTCGGGTATACGATTCGCTTGCTAAGCGACGTAATGAAGTCTGACGGACTCGTGATCCCTTCCAGAAAACCCGTCTCCCCTTTCAACTGCCGATTGAAGGCCCGCTCAATGCCGTATTGGCCTTGTTCTTCATCCTGGTCGAACTTCACGAACCCCAAGACCTGCGCGGCCAGCGTCCCCCCGGGATAAGTTCGCCGCGATTCTTTTTCCAAACGAATGCCGTCAAAGCGCAAACCGTTAATAATATTTGCGATGTCATCATCTACTTTACGCGCAAGAATTTCATACGGGTCATTCGGCAGAGAAATTTTGTTTGCCAGCCAAGCCGGATCCACTTTAAGGACTTCCGCAAGTTTCGGCGCTATTGCCTCGGGATCGGCAATATCCTTGGGTACCGCGCTCAACACATAAGTATCCTTATTAAGCGCCGCGGCTTGGAGTTTGCCGTCCTTATCTTTCAAATAAATAGTCCCTCGTCTTGGCAACTCGATTTCAGTTCCATTTTGACGCGCCGCAAGTACCACATAATCTTTGTAGCGGAGAATCTGAAGAACAAAGAGTCTGCTAATAACCGCCCCGCCCGCGATAAGAAAAATAAGAAATACGAAAAAACGACGCCAGTGTGCAGCTTTTGCGAAAGATAGTCTAGGCACAGTGAGAGACGGGTTATCGCAACGGGGCGTTCCGGTTATGGCTGGGGCCGCGGTGCGTCAGCAATGGCGGTGGTTGTACGAAGATACGAGATATTGGCCGCGACATCCTGCATTTCTCCGAGAGAAGCTGAAACGGCGGGATCAAGTCCCTTTAGGGTTTCTACCATCGCGGCGCGACTCCGGGCAAGTTCATTCTCCGTTTTTCCCAGAGCTGTATCAAGACCGCTCATCTGGTAAAATATGCTGGTCTTAGCCGCAGTCAATGCGCTGTAGCCCAGGCTAAGCAAGATCAAGAGACTGATGAGCGTAACTGTGACCCATTGTCGCGCTCGGAAGAGAAACTGCAGAGTGGCCACGGCGTTAAATACCCCAGTTAAAGTTAATGGTCTAAAATAGTGCGATGATTTCTGATAAGTTGTCATGGATGCTCTTTTTCAAACGACTTTCTTTTGAGCTGCTCGGAGCTTCGCGCTTCTTGCTCGCGGGTTTTGCGCTATTTCCTCCCTACTCGGCGCGACTGGTTTGGGTGTAAGTATGGCGAGAGTTTCTTTTTGACTCCTAAAAAAATATTTCACAATGCGGTCTTCCAAAGAATGGTAGCTGATAATCGCAAGTCTTCCGCCGGGGGCAAGCAAGAGAAGTGCATCCCGGATGCCTCGCTCGATATGCGTTAATTCGTCATTGACTGCAATACGAAGCGCTTGAAACACTTTTGTTGCCGGATGCAATCTGTCGCGCGGGAAATTGTTTGCAATCAGCGTCGCCAGATCTTTGGCTGTTTGAATCCGTCGATGCTTCCGTTCCCGAACAATCAATTCAGCAATGCGGCCGGCATTCCGCTCCTCGCCGTAGGTTTTAAAGATCCGCTCTAGCTCTTCGGGAATTGCATGATTGATGAGAGCTTCTGCGGTGCAGGAAGAATCTTGACGGTTATACCGCATATCCAGCGGCGCGTCTTCAAGAAAAGAAAAACCGCGTTTGGCGGGAGCCAGGTGATACGAGCTGAAGCCGAGGTCGAAAAGGATGCAGGACGGATGGAGCACGCCCGCATCTTCTGCAATCGTCGCGATGTTTGCAAAATTGCCTTCAGCCAGTATCGCCCGGTCCCCGAACTTTTTAAGACGTTCTTTGGTTTCCTTCAAAATTGACGGATCTCGGTCTATGCCGAGAAGTTTTCCACGCGGCGCAATAGCCTCAAGCATCGGCTCGGCATGCCCCCCGCCGTTAATCGTCGCATCAATCGCATTCTCATTGGGTTGAGGATGGAGATACTCTAAGACTTCGTGTAAAAGAACTGGCTTATGCATACTGACAAATAACTGATAACCAATGACCTCGTGTTATTAGTTATTTGTTATTGGCTAACTATTGCCCAGTTCGCCTAACTGTTCGGCAATCTGCTGGGTATTTTGCTCGATCTTGGATTTCTGCTCCTGCCATCGTTCGTGACTCCAGATTTCAACTCGGTCATAGAGCCCAACCGCTACCGCTTGATTTACGATACCTGCGTGCTTCCGCAAGTATTCGGGAATTAAGATGCGGCCCTGCGAGTCAATTTCGGCTTCAGATGCGCCCCCCAACATGTGACGCGAGAAAGCCCGAGAATTCGCTTGAGTGATGGGCAACTTCGCAATTTTACCGGCGAGCTTGGCCCACTCTTCGGATGGAAACAAATAGAGGTGCGGATCAATGC
>JACOZA010000047.1 GCA_016181565.1 Candidatus Sungiibacteriota bacterium | reverse complement strand
AGGAACCACCCAATCTGTTTCCTTTTCTGCATCCGGTTTGCCCACCGGAGCATCAGCGAGCTTCTCTCCAACGAGCTGCAACCCCACCTGCACTTCAACCCTGACTATCGCCACTGCATCCACCACTCCCGCTGGCCCCTACACGATCACGGTTACCGGTTCTCCGCTTGGCAAAACCGCGGCTTTTACCTTGACAGTGACGGCTACTCCTCCATCGCCACAGTGCTCCGATGGTATTGATAACGATGGTGATACGAAGATTGATTTTCCTGCTGATCCTGGGTGTACTGATGCCACCGATAATGACGAGACTGATTCTCCTCCACCGCCTCCCCCAACCGGACCGTCTGCCGCACTTTCCACAGTTGCATCTGGAGACCTTGTTGGCGTGATGAGCGCTCCGACGTTTGAGACAACATTTAATAAGGGACGGGGCGGGAACGTCACCTCCTGGTACGACTTGAAAAATGATGCGTCAAAAACCACGCAACTGGCCCACGCGCTTGGCATGCTGGAGTGGACATATAACTGGTCTGGGGGATATGCCAGTAATGGTAATACTGTTGCCAATATCACTGTTCTTGAGAAGACAGCCGCGCGAGTAAAAATTTCAGCCGCAGCTTCTGTCAATACCCTTCCGTTCAATATTTTTTATACGCTCTATCCGAGCGGCCGCATTGCGGAAGAATATAAGCTGACCAATACATCTGCGGCCAATGTCGCCTTCACCCAAACGAATTTCCGGCTCGTTAGCGCCATTAAAGACACGACTGGTCTTGGCGGCAGTGCGGATAACAATCCCACGTTGAGTTATAGTCCCGCCCCAAAATACAACATTGATACCTGGTTCCAATTAAAGGGTGTGCCGCCAACTACATTTCCGTTCTCTGCAATTCGCCATTTCATCGACGGATCGAATTTCCAATATGATACGCTCTACAAGTATCTTCCGGGTGGGACTCTCGGCTATCGCGATTCAAATGGCTTTACTCTTCCGGTCGGCGCAACAGATCGCGTGATCTGGTATACCACGCTCTCGCCTGATGCTGCCGTCCTTGGCGCCGAGCCATCCGTTGATAGCTATGAGGATGATTTTCGCTCACCCGCAACTCTTTCGTTTGAGGTCGGCACACGTAAAACCACCGACCCCGGAGATGCCAATAACGATGGCTTCATCGAATCCGAAGCAGCTTATGCAATGAGTGCCGCAGCAGACGCAGTCAAGTTTTCCATTGATGGCTTAACAGCTATTCGTCACGCTCCGGTCTTCAAAGTCTCAAACTTCACCGCTCTTGGCGCAATCATAAAGAAAGATGGTGTCACCCTGAATTACGGGACTCGATACGTTGCGGCAAAATCCGATGCATCAACCATGATTGTCCAGTACCTCGGCGATGTTTCGACCGCCGCCACCTTTGAATTTTCCTCTGGTCCGGCTTTCGATGTCACTCAACCTCAAATATCCGGCGTTGCGGCAAATGATATCAATACCGACCGCGCAACCATTGTTTGGACTACAGATGAGCCAACCGACTCTCAGGTTGAATACGGAGGAACCGCAAACTACGGTTTGAGTACCCCGCTTGGTTTAGCGCTCGTTAAGGACCATTCGATCAAGCTTTCCAATCTTAATCCTTCAACTCTTTACCACTACCGCGTGCGCTCACGGGACGCCGCGGGCAACATTACGATTTCCTCTGACTTTACTTTTGTTACGCCTGCAACGCCGGATGTCACCCCGCCAGTCATCACCTCCGGCCCCACGGTTTCCCAAATTCATCAGTCAGGCGCAACCATTTCATGGAATACTGATGAACTGGCAACCACGCAGTTGGATTACGGCCTAACCACAAACTACGGCTCAAAATATCTCGACCCGACGCTCGTAAATATTCACACCGTTCCATTGATCGGTCTTCAACCAATCACCACCTACCACTTCAGAGTTACATCTAAAGACAGCGCGGGAAATGCAGTATCTTCAATTGACCGAACTTTCACCACCACCCCGATTGACACCATTGCCCCCGCTTCAGTCACTAACCTCGGCGTTGTCGCGGCCGGAGCTACTTCAATCCAGCTTCAATGGACCGCGCCCGGAGACGATGGCAACATCGGACAGGCAACAAATTATGATCTTCGTTATTCATTCTCGCCAATTACTGAAGCAAATTTCACAAGCGCAAATACTTTTCCGATTCCTGCTCCGCAATCTGCGGGCGCAATAGAAAAAATCGGTGTCACCGGTCTCCAGCCCCTCACCACTTATTACTTTGCCCTGAAAACCAAAGATGAGGTAGGGAACACTTCGGCGATTTCGAATCTTGCCCAAGGTACTACTATTGCCTCAACTCTTGACCGCTATGGCGGAGATACACGGCTAAAGAGCCCGACGGGCATCAATAGCGGCGTGACGTTCTTCGGCACGGTTTCCTCGGTTACTGCAAACATCCTTACCGCCACCGCGGCGGTATTCCCGACCGATGGCCGACTCGTGGGTAAACTTGTAAACCCAAATTACCTTCGAAATGTTGGTACCGTACCGCCGGACAAGTGGTACCGGATTGTTTCAAATACCGCAACCACGCTCAACACTGATCCTGCAGATGGTGATATGACTGGCGCAGCACGAGCCGGCGATTCTCTTTGGGTGACCGGAGTGTTTCAATTGGAAAAGATTGGCAATCGCTGGTGGTTCATTGATCCTGAAGGAAATGCCTTTTTCCCTCGCGCAGTGAGTCTAACTAACAATCAGGATACATATGGGAACCCATATCCCTATAAAGCGATCTATCTTGAACACGGAGCTGGCAATTTCACGTCAAATCTCGCTTTACAAGCGGAAAATTCGTTTGAATCCGATGTTGTGGGCGGTGACGGAACTACTCTTAAGCAAACAGGCGATGTTATCTATATTGGTTTTGATAAGCCGTTCGGGACAAGCTATTTTTACGCAAATCAGTTAGGTAATGGCGGTAAAATCCTTTGGTATTATTCATCTTCTGACATTACGAATCCATGGAAGCTTACTAATGGCAATGGCAATCCTGCGTCGGCGAGCGTTCTTAACGTCGATGGCACCTATAGTCTTGATATTGGGAATTATCTCGGTCCACAGCCAGACGGGCAGCTTGCTTTTGGAAATCTTAAGGCAAACAACATAAAGTGGTGGAAAATCAAATGGGATTACCAAGGGGGTGACAACACCTTATTTCCCGTGGACTTTTCTACCCGGATGCTTCCAAACGATTTGACGCCTCGTTATTACGTGAAGGGCATTGTCGCTGTACCGTATGTCACTCCGCCGGTTCTGGCGCAGGTATATAATTTGCCGGCAGTGACGGATGTTGTAATGGAGAAATACACCAAAGCCGGCACTCATCCAGAAATAAATTGGGTCAAGGCCGTTAATGAGCGTTTTCGAAAATGGGGATTTAACGCCGCCGGTCAGTACTCATATCGTTACGACGGATATAGTCATGCTTTGCCGCTTGAGCGTATACCCAAGGAACCCACGAATCAGCTTTCTGGCAGATTGGTAGACCATCGATATGGCACCGACTGGGTGAAGAATGTTTATGATGGCGCCGCATGCCCGCCGGGAGGTAGTCTTATCTATCAGGGCCAACAGCCTGATGTGTTTGATCCGCTATACAAGCCCGGTATTGAGGAATCAGTGAGGGTGGCAAACATTCGGACAAATGCATGGAATTTTGCCATGGTCCCCGAGGAGGCGGATGAGCTCTACGGCATGAATAAGAAAACCCACGAGCACATGGGATATATTACAATGTCACAGAATCCATATCGCAAGACTGGTAAAGACCGCTTCGATTACCCCATCACGTTCTCTGATCCTCGATTATTTGCCAAGTACGCTATTCGTGATTTCTTACGGTATCGATATAAGGATCCGGCTGATCAGCTGTCTCCGCTTACTGTAAATTCTGCTATCCCTGCGTATACATACAGTCAGATTCCAACGGGTTATGAGCTAGCCGCCCTCCAGAATTTAAATGCCGCTTGGGGAACAGCATACACCACATGGGGCACATCTTCTGGGGATCTTCTGCTTGGAACAAATGCCTATGGCACTGGCACCGGTTTTATGGATGAAAATGGCAAAGGGATCTACCCCGGCATTTGTAAAATTTCTTTCAATGATTATGTAAAACCTGGCTATCCAAAAGTAAAGGAAGACCTTGATCGGTTTGTTGCCTTCTTTGCCGAGAAATATGGGTCGGTTGTTGGCCCCGCAGTACGCGCCAAGACTTCGAATCTTCTCGCCTTTCCGCTCTATAATGCGCCAGATTTTGTGCTCGGCGCCATCGGAATATATACGGATCTTCTTTGGGGTTCTGCTCCCGATGTGACGAACGCAAAGCGGGCGTATGATGCGATCCAGAAACCTATTTTGAATGCGGACTACGCTGATGCGAGTCACGACTCGCCGTTGGACTTCGGCGGGCAGATCACAGCGATAACCTATAGTCCGGCAACCGGCAGGACGAGCATAACATGGAGCGGTAGGCCGTATAAGTTCCGATTGTCATGGCGGGTGGAATTTCCGGATAGTTCCTGCGTCAGTCCTTACCCTTATCCTCTTCCGGCAAAAATAGCATGGAATTCAATTGAAGTCGTTGGCAATTACACTACGTGTATCAGCGTCGGTCAGCGAATTCGCGTGCAGTCAGGGAATCCGGAATCACCGCTTTTTTCAGAAACACAGGCGGCTCGTGCGCAAAACTTACAAAATCAGATGAACTTATTTACAAGCGCCAAGGGCGCCGATGGAAATTACTTTGTCGCTGGGTGGGAACACTGGTCGCTTTATGATAATCCGTTGATGCACGGAACCGAACATTGGAATTTTGGTCTTCTGACAGCGCTTGATAACGCCTATGATGGCGTTGAGGCGCGCCGCGCAGTTGGTAAGGATCAAAACGGTCGCTGGATCGGGGGAGAGGATGACGACTACGGCAATCTCCTCGGCCCATTAAGTACCTATCTCCAGAGTCTCTACGACAAACTTATTTATCAACAATAATCCACTCCTCCATCCGTAATGTCTCAATTCCAAAACCACAGCCGTATTAACCATATCCTCGAAACCCTGCGGAGTGATTTCGTCGTGATCGGCCAGAACCGCGTCCATGGCTGGCATG
>JACOZA010000046.1 GCA_016181565.1 Candidatus Sungiibacteriota bacterium | reverse complement strand
GAGTTCACGAAAGGTCTTTGGTGTTTGTTTTGACATTCGGCCAGCGTAAGAAATCGATCCATCCTTGACAAACATGGCTAGAAAATCAAGAGTGGTTGAGGGTTCAGTCAATGTGCTCTCAATGTGGAAAGTAAGAGGAGAAGTAGTGGTTTGTATGACGCCGAATAATAACCTAGACTGAAATTGACTATGGAGAATGAATCTCACAAAGGTACAAGTATCTCGGCACTCGTCAGTAAGGGCGAGCAGATTTATAAGGAGTTGATCGTCGATACCGGCAGAGAAAAGGAGCTGGTAGGACAATATGTAGCGATCGAAGTGGATTCGCGAGGAATCTTTTTAGGTAGTACGAAGGAAGAAGCTTTTAACACAGCGCGGGATAAATTCCCGGCCAAACTGTTTTACGTGAGAAGAGTTGGAAGTCCAGATGCTGTGTCGTCGCGCTCCTCTTCTCCCCAGAGGGCTATCGCATGATATGCATGGGTATTTCGATGCTAAAGATGGGCGTCCAAAGGTAAGCCTCAAGATAAAGGGGAGAAAGGGTGAGAAAGTCATCAGCGCTCTATTCGATACTGGTTCCCAGTTGGCACTATCGTTGCCATTGATTGATCTAATTGAGATAGGCGCAGAGATAAGTGGAGTAGAGGGGGTGACCTACGCGGATCGAAGAACGGGCGCCGAGTACCTATTTGATGTGAAAGTGATGCTGGATGGGAGAGAAAGGGATGTCCAAGCTAATCTGATTCCCGATCCGTCTGCTGAAGAAGCAATCATAGGGACACCATTATTTGATCCATATGTCGTAGTAATTGATTTTAAGAACAAATCACTGGGGCTGCTTAGTGAGGAAGAAATAGCTAAATTGGATCGAAAGAAAACTCCTAAGGAACATGAGCCACCGCATGAGGGTCGGCTGTTTAGTAAGAGGGGAAAGTAAGCGTTGCTGTCTGTTTCATCTCAAAGCTATCGCACAACAGTAGGTCTCCGACAAAAGAAGAACCGCCCAACTACTGGACGGCTCTTCGTCCTGTAGGGGCGGCGTTACTGGTTCCGGGCTTCGGCTAAGAGTCCGTCGAGCGCAAGGCGGCCCCCGCGGAGTGATACGAGCTTGGCATTCTTGGGCAACGGATACTCGCGGTGCCACCACTTGTACTGATAGGGGTGGGTAGAGATCAGGCGACCGTCGAGCTTCTTCAGGCGAACACAATCACGACTGTCGTCGTACGTCAGGGTTTGCCCGTCCACGAACACGACGAGCTCAATATCCGGAGGAGCTTCGGCGGCTGAATAGACTTCAGTCGGCATGAACCGAACATCCTCCCGCACGCCATCGAGTGTGAAGCCCGCGGCCACCATGATGGGCGACAGGGGCCTGCCAGTCAGCGGCGAACGTCCACTTCCTGGTGCGATCTTGATGCCCGAGGGGAACGGGTAGAGCCTCAGTGAAGGCCCGAAGGTGGAGACAAGAGCTCTCACGAGAAGCGGCTCGCCCCTCTCGTCAGTTTCGGGTCCCTCTTTACCAACGACGCTGATCGCTACCATCATGCCGGCGAACAACTGATTCTTCTCAAGAAACAACCCAGTCGATTTCATGTCATCACCTCCTTCGTGACTGGAACAGGATGAGGGCGTGATGGGATTCGTAGCATTTCTACAGAATTCGTCAAGCCGCCTTGAGTTCTTGCTCAGTATCTGTACGATGCGCGTAGACAGGTACCTTCTCGAGCTTCTTCTGCGGATTGGTCTTAAACCAATCCACCAGCCAGCCAAGTAACCGATCCCAAGTTCGAGGTACGTCTCGATGCGGGGCGCCGGTAGTTCTTTAACGATTCCAT
The DNA here is from genome assembly GCA_016181565.1 of Candidatus Sungiibacteriota bacterium. Taxonomy (GTDB): domain Bacteria; phylum Patescibacteriota; class Minisyncoccia; order Sungbacterales; family JACQCQ01; genus JACOZA01. Next base: position 3,332 of record JACOZA010000046.1, on the reverse strand, counting down.
ACGCAGTTAAATCACATAGACCAACACCCAAACCGCAGGAGGGCATTCATGGTACCTACAGAGATTAAATCAAAACTCATCTCGGCGCACCAAGTCTACAATAGCCCAAGTCTTTTGCTCGAGAGATACCGCTCGTTTCTGCAGCCGCATCGGCGTTGCGGTCTGCTCGCGCGGAATGAAGGAGAGGCGTTCACAAGTCGCGCAGAGCTAGTTCTAGACCGACTAAGTATCAAGAACGAATTTCCTGTGCTGATTGCGGCTTTCCTCGACGAGCAGGATTACGCTCCAGGCGGTTTCTATGTAGCCCAACGTTTCTTCGGTGGAGAACCCTCGGTATACCAGCAGCCCCATAAGTTCTGGTATTTCGAGAACCGTGGGCTTTTCTTCGCGCATGTGGAGCGGCAGTTCATAGCTCACGGCGAATCCTGGGGGGAACTTGCACGCCGCAAACTCGGCCTGGCACCCGATGCCGTATTGGACTTTGCCTTGCATCACTTCAGTCTTGATGATCAGGGCAAGTGGTGGCGGACGCTTTTTTCGCTCGTCGAGCAGCGGGAGATGAGCGAGTTGTAGAGCCTCTAGCAAGGCCATGGCCCGCCCCGGAGAAATCGGGGCGGGCCAGCTTTTATTGCATAAGTTAAGATACATTTATTTGACAGGGATTCTTGAGTAGAGTATTCTTTTTATACAATTCATACTTTTCATACCCGGTAGTAGAACTTCGAATATTGAAATAACCATTGAGTCACAAATTCATCTTCCTATTGTTTAGTAAGTACTTACTCACTAATCTAAATTGCTTGTCGAGCGCGACTTTCGAGGTTTCACTACCGGGCATACTTAGAAGCTATGTCAACGAAATTTAAGTCTCCATTCGGCGGCAAACATAAATTTTACGGCTCAACCACGGTTGGCACGCGCGGGCAGGTGGTGATTCCCATTAAGGCTCGCCGCAATTTTAGGCTGAAGGCCGGAGAGGAGCTGCTGGTTTCGGGCGCGCATGGGCGTTTTTTGGTGATGATGAAAATCAGCGAGGTCAAGGGCTTGATGGAAGAGTTAGCCGTGCATGTAAAAGAATTCCAGCATATTTTAACTAAGACCAAAAAATCATGAAAAAGATTCTCGGCATTCTCAAAGCAAAAATGTGGCTCACGCTCGGAGTTTTAATAATCGTGGGCGGAGGAGTTACTTATTTTGCGTTGCGGAGTTCCGGGCCCCAACGGCAATTGCTGAAAGCAGAAATTCGCGATGTAGTGCAGGTAGTGACGGTGACGGGGAGCGTCAAAGCCGCTTCTACCATCGATCTCGAATTTCTCACAAGCGGCCGCGTCGTGTCGCGTCCGCGCGCCGTGGGTAAAGAGGTGCGGAGAGGCGAGGTGCTGATGGCGCTCGATACGCGCGACACCGATATCCAGATTGCCAAGGCCAAAGCCGCGCTGGAAGGCAGCCAGGCCAAACTCGATCAATTAAAAGCCGGAGCCACGCCCGAGACCATTCGCCAGCTGCAAAATGCCGTCAGTGCGTCATTGGCGGGAGCGCTGTTGGCTCTCGATACCGCGATTACCAAAGCCGATAAAGCGCTGGTGACTCTCCGTGCGGATGTTTTCCTGCAAAATAATGCAGTGCGCGCCGACTTCTTTCTTTCGCCCGACTCTACGGTTGCCAACGCAGAAAAACAAAAAGTTGCCGCAGAAGCGGCGGTGCTCGAACTGCATGAATTGCGAAATGGCGTGACAGTTGATCCCGCCGACCAGGCGCAGCTTGAGAAAGTCTTGAAGCGGGTGCCGACGCTGTTTGACAGTGTCCGGGTAGTGCTTGTGACTTCTTCTGATCTTCTGCGCCGCGTCATTTCGCCCGTTATCCCCCAGTCAACGATCAATACCTATCTCACAGATATCGCAACGGTACGCAGTGAGTTTGATACTTCGATGATCTCGCTTGCCAATGCCATCTCCGCCATTCAATCGGCCAAGGATGCCCTCCGCGTGAAACAGGAACCGCCGCGTCAGGATGATCTGGATATATTGGCGGCTGGCGTGAACTCGGCTGAAGCCGATTTGGCGCTTTGGGAGAAGCAGAAGAGCGATACTGTTTTGGTTGCCCCGGTGGACGGCGTGCTGACTGATTTGAAATACGAAATCGGTGAAATCGCGCGAGTCAACGCTATTGCCGCGTCGATGATCTCAAGCGGCGGTGTCGAGATTGAAGTAAACGTTCCGGAAGTCGATATTGCGAAAGTGGCGGTGGGAAATCCCGTCGCCATTACTTTGGACGCGCTGCCGGGCGAAAAATTTTTCGGCAAGGTGATTCATATTGATCCCGCGGAGACGGTGGTGGATGGAGTAACCAGCTACAAAGTCAAAATCAGTTTTGATGCGCGCGATCCTCGCATAAAAACCGGAACCACGGCTAATCTGGATATCGAAACATTGCATAGATCGAGGGTACTGACACTGCCGCAGTTTGCCGTCGTGGAGAGTGATAGCGGTACCTTCGTGCGCAAATTGGTGAATGGCCAGGCAACGGAGATTCCCGTAAGCTTGGGTATTCGCAGTTCTGACGGATATGTTGAGGTCTTGTCCGGTGTCAATGAGGGAGAGGAAGTGCTGAATGCCGGACTGAAAACAAATTAATTAAAAAGTTAAAAATCAAAACTCAAAATTATGCCGATTCCGTCGAGCATCCTCGGTAAAATCGGGACAATTCAAAATCTAAAATTAGTTGCCGAAGGCAATACCAAAATTTTGCATTTTGAGATTTGCATTTTGAATTAGTACGGCTGTGATTTCAGTAAAGGATCTCAAGAAAGATTTTGCGGTTGACTCGGTCGTGACGCGGGCGCTGGCCGGCGTTTCCTTCGAAATCAAAGAAGGAGAGTTCGTCGCCATCATGGGGCCGTCGGGTTCCGGCAAATCGACGCTCTTGCATATTTTAAGCTTTCTCGATCGTCCCACGGAAGGTTCATACACTTTTCTGGGGAAAAGCATTAATGAGCTCACTGATCGGGAACTCGCGCGCATTCGAAATCAAGATATGGGGTTTGTGTTCCAAGCGTTCAATCTGCTCGCGCGTTCTACCGTCTACGAAAACGTCGAGTTGCCGCTGCTCTATGCGGCTGCTCCGGCCGGTGAGCGCCAAGAGCGCGTTGAAAGAGCGGTGGCGGCCGTCAACCTCGAGGAAAAATTATGGGTGGAGGCGGGACGGCTTTCCGGCGGCCAGAAGCAGCGCGTGGCGATTGCGCGGGCCCTCGTCAATGAGCCGAGCGTCATATTCGCTGATGAGCCCACCGGCAATCTCGATTCGAAATCCGGCGCCCAAGTGATGGAAATTTT
>JACOZA010000035.1 GCA_016181565.1 Candidatus Sungiibacteriota bacterium | reverse complement strand
CGCCAAGCAGGCGGCGCTCCGGGATGCCCAGAATCTCGCTCTTGGCCTCAAGAACGGCGTTTTCGTCGATGCCGCGCTGATACAGCGCCTCTTCGACGGATATGCCCACTTTTCGAGCCTCGGCTTTGACACTGCCGATGTCGTCGAGCGTAATCACGCCCTTGGTCACCAGCGAATCGAGAATGTTCTTTCTGGCCATATATCTTAAACCGCGAAACGTTGCAAAGTTAAGAAAAGATACGAAATCTTTTCGTACGTTTTTCGTCGCGGTCGTTTCACGGCATTTTGCGGTTAATGCTCAAAACGGCAGGAAGGGGTTGATGCGCCCGCGAATAAGAGTTGAGGTCGCAACCGCCCCGGCGGGACGCAGCGCTTGAAAAAGCTTGCTGTCAAATATTGTAAAATTGAGCGAGACGTTATTGACCCTTTCAAGCTCCGCCAATCTTACCGAGATTTCTTCGGCATAGGGAGTTGAGAGACCGGTATCGGCGTCGCTTGACGGGCTGCCCGAGAAGAAATAGTAATACCCCCAAATAACTGCGACGAGAACCAAGATCAGGGCGAGAATAGTCGTTCGATTCATAAGAATAGTGTGTTTACTGATAGTAGATATTGGCGCGAACGGTGTATGAGGCGTCATCTTTCTCGGAAGCGCCGAAATTGACCGCGGAGAGGTCAATAATCCGTTCGTGCAGCTCAAGATCTCCCATAAATCTTCTAAACGCATCGTATCGGCCGGAAATGCTGATGCTGATGGGCAAGGTAAAGGCGCCTCTTCGCAGATTAAACTCTCCGGGCGCTTCACCGCTCGAGGCTTCTGAAGTGCCTTCACTGCTCGCCGGCAGCGTGAAATCCACCGAGTTCAACTTGACGCCGTTGCGGGCGGCCAGCAGCTCAAGATCTGCGACTAAATCTGCGGCTCCTGGCCCCTGGGGTATCATGCGCTCAACCTTGCCGAGCGACGCGGCTTTTATGCTGTTGTAGGTATCGCGCAATTCTTCGGTTTTGGCGGCAATTTTTTTCAACCGCTCAATCGCCGAATTCGCGGCATCATAATCGGCGCGTATGAGTTTCAGCGCCTGCCACTCGTCAAGGAAAAAGAAATAGAAAATACTGGCGCCGATTCCAAGCAGAATTAATGAAAAAGTGGAACGTGACATATAAATTTAGCCGCGCCAGCGAAGCAGTATGGGCTTAAAGATAATGCTTAATTTGAAACTTAGAATTCCTTTATCCGAAAGTGAAAGGCCGCTGAAATTGACAGCTTCAACTTCGGGCAGTGATTCAAACACCCGAACTTGCTCTGCGAGAGTAAGATAGCTTGCCGCTTCTCCCGCGAGGTCGATTTTCCTCGCTTCAGCCGCCAAAGACAAGGTCGTATAGCGCACCCTGGGAAGGGTATTTCCTTCGAGCAGCTGCAAAACATTTGATCCAATCACATGGTTTTCCAAGAGCTGGCGGAGACTCCCCAATTTCTGGTCCAGCGCCAAAATCTGGTCAATGTTGGAGTTGCTGGGCCCCTGCGGATCGCGCAGATCCTGCTCCATCTTTTCTACCTCGTCTTTCAGAGCCGCGGTGTTGCGCTGGAGAATCTTTTGGTAGATATAGACGCCGCCCGATAAAACCACCACACCGAGGCAAACGACAATGGAGGCGACCAAAAGGCCGTTCCCCACCGTCTTATTGAGAGAGATGGCTGAACGCTGCTGCGTTGAAATGAGATCGTCGGGCATAATAGGGAGCTAATTAATTTACTGTGGAGTGATATTCCGGAGCGCGAGCCCCACCGCCACCGCGAAGCTGGGCCCGATGTCTTTCAGAATTTGTTGCATGAATGGCGGATAGGTCACCCGACTAAACGGGTTCACCTGAATCGTCTCCAGACCAAACCGCTTTGCGGTGTGATCAATCAGCCCTTTGACTCTTGACCCTCCGCCGGTTAAAATGATGCGCTCGATGCGGCGCTCGGTTTTACGGTTATACGATGCGAGAATTCGTTCAATCTCGGAAATAAGAATTTCCACAAGCGGCGACATGACACTGGTGATCTCGCGATCTTCAGGACGATCGGAAAGCCCAACCTCGGTCTTGAAGGCCTCGGCCCGTTCGGGGGCAATGCCGAGGCCGCGCGCGAGAGCCGATGTCAGCTCATTGGATCCTCGATCAATATTATGCGAGAGCATCACCACTCCCCCATCTACAATCGTGACCGTGGTTGATTGAGCGCCGTAATTTATGAGCGCGGTGATGGTCTTGTCGTGCCCGACGAGCGAGCGCACCAAACTGAATGTCTCAATCTCAAGCCCCGCCAGAGTCAAATTCAATCCCTTCACGATCCGCTCGAACTTATTCACCACATCTTTAGGGACGGCAACCAAGAGCACTTTTGTTTTTGCGGCCGGTTCTGGGGTCTCGCCCCCGTCGATAATCTGCCAATTAAGCGCAATTTCAGAGATCGGAATCGGAATGTACCGCCGAGCTTCGAAAGGGACGGCGCGGGCGATCTCGTCCGGATCTTTCGTCGGCAATTCTACCGATGTCACAAACGAAGAAACGGAGGGAACCGCAAGCACCGCTTGGTTTGTCGTCACATTTCCCTCGCGCAAAATATCGGTCAGCATCTCAATGATGTCCGAGTCGCGAAAACGCAAAAAACCGCTTCCGATACCATTACCATCAACATTTTTAAGGTAAGGTGATGTTCGTAATTCGCCGTATGTTTCAAGGATCGCTCGTTCGTTTTCTTTGCGTAATTGTACAACCTTGACTGACGAAAAGCCAATATCAATACCCACAAAGCTCCGCTTTCCGCTAAACGAAAAGATGCCCGGGAGCGGCGGGAGCGTCAGTTTTTTGATAAATTCAAATGCCATTTCCGTGTTGCTGTACCACTCTTATCAGTATAGCGTGGAATTTATACGCCGCGAAATCACCCATGCCGCGAGTCCGCAATAAATAATGCTTGAAGCCGCCGTCGAATTTGTACTGGATATTTTATTCCCCAAACGCTGCGTGGGCTGCCATAAAGAGGGGCTGTTTCTCTGCGGCCAATGCCGCGGCCAAATACAGCTCCTGCCGCCCGCCTGTTTCGTCTGCCGCCAACGCTCCCCCGACGGCACCGTTTGCGAATCATGCAAACCCCAAACCAGAATCCGCCGGTTTATCGCTCCGCTCTCCTTCCACGATCAAACTTCGAGGGAACTGATCCATATATACAAGTATCAGGGAGTAAAAGAAATCGCCGAAATCCTCGGCGAGTACATCACCAGTGCCGCGCGCTCATACGGGATCTTCCCGCCCGACCATTCCATACTGGTGCCCATACCCCTCTCTCCCCAACGGCTGCGCGAGCGCGGTTTTAATCAAGCGGAGCTCGTGGCGCGCGTGATCGGTGAGAAGTTCGGCCTGCCGGTCAACACTGGTGTTCTGCGGCGCCCACTCCACCGCAAGCACCAAACAGAGATGCCGAATCGGGAGGAACGCATCGAGAACGCCAAAGGCGTTTACGCGCCGAAAGAAAAAATTCCGCCCGGCACCGTGATTATCCTGGTTGATGACGTTTCCACTACCGGCGCGACTCTGGAGGAAGCGGCCCGCGTTTTGAAAGCGGCTGGCGCCAAACAAGTTTGGGCACTCACCGCCGCCCGTTGATAATTCTTGCATATCAAGTGGCATTTGCTAATCGCCTCATCTGTTATATGGTATAATGGAGACATGGTAGAATCGTATACTGGTGATAGTCGCGTGTTGTTTTCTAGTGGGACACAAAAGAAATTTCTGATGGCGGCAAAGGCCGAACTGAACATCTCATGGAAAGAGTTCGCTTTAATCATTGGTATATCAGAAAGATCATTAACTGATTGGAAAAGAGAAAAATTTCTCTTGCCCTTGAAAGCCGTAAAACGTATTTTGAAGAAAACGAGGGTTAATCTTCCTCAAAATATAGCTATACAAAAACCTTTTTGGTCGGTTGTAAAGGCCGGGAAGAAAGGTGGCGCGGTATCATACCGCAGGTATGGCATAGTCGGTGGAAACGAAGCTAAGCGAAAAAAGCAATGGCGTAAATGGTGGTATAAGAAGGGTAAAATTCTTTTTGCTCCCTATTCCACTCCGCTTCCTGTCCGGCAACCGAAAAAATCGGAGGAACTTGCAGAACTAGTTGGCGTTCTTTTGGGAGATGGCTGTATTACACACTATCAAGTGACTGTTACGCTACACCGCGTAGATGACAGGGCATACGCAAAATTCGTTACTAAATTGATGACAAACTTATTTGGAGTTTCTCCGAAATGGTACGAAGATAAAAAAGATTCCGTGATAAATATCACGATTTCTCGAACTGCTTTAGTGAAATTCTGCGTGAACAATATGGGATTGAAGATCGGCAATAAGATAAAACAGCAAGTTGATATTCCCAACTGGATACAAAAAAATAAAAAATTTCAAATAGCTTGCGTGAGGGGGCTGGTTGATACCGATGGATGCTTAATACAACATGCTTATAGGGTTGGTGGGAAACTATATCGATATAAAAAATTAGCTTTTACGAGTTACTCACGTCCGCTTCTCCGTTCTGTGAATAGAATACTGAAACATCATGGCCTAAGACCTAGAATTGCCAGAGAGCGAGATATACGATTAGATAGTATAAGCGACATGAAAAAGTATTTTGAGATTTTCGGCTCGCATAACCCGAAACATCTGGAAAAATATCTAAAGTAAGTTAGTATGAGTCAACTCGGAGGAGTGCCGGAGCCTGGTTGAACGGAGCATCCTGCTAAGATGTTGATCCCGCAAGGGGTCCGTGGGTTCGAATCCCACCTCCTCCGCTCGCAATCCCGCATATAGCGGTGGGGTGGCAGAGTGGACGATTGCACCGGCTTGCCCCGTACGAAAATGGAGGGTTGGCAGAATGGCTAATGCGCTGGTCTTGAAAACCAGTGGGAGAAATCCCTTGCAGGTTCGAGTCCTGCACCCTCCGTTTTCTGACGGGGTCGAGAAAAACCGGAGTACCTTTACGGGTATCGTGAGTTCGAATCTCACCCCCACCGCCAGTTAGGAAATGAATGAGAGTGATGTTGTCGTCAAGCCAAGCGTGCAAACGGTCGCAAAAATCGCTAAAGCGTTTGGCGTTTCAATAGAAGAACTAATCAAATAAATTTATGGCAAAATGGCATTTCTGGGGCGAAAAAGAATTTTCTGATGTTTATGAAAATATCTACATCAGGAGTTAT
>JACOZA010000034.1 GCA_016181565.1 Candidatus Sungiibacteriota bacterium | reverse complement strand
AGTCTCCGCCCACTGCAAACTCACCATGGCAAAGTCCCACATGGCCGCGGTGTTCATGGCAGTCGGTCCGTCAATCGTAGTGCGCAGCCGCACATTCATTTTGTTGTTGACCGTGTCAATATGGTCTTCGGGATTGGTCATCCAGCCGGCAAGACCTCCGGAAGCAACACCGCCAACTGTGACGTTGTCGGTGTAGACCATGGCAACAGTGTTGGCAGATCCAACCGCGCTCCATCCGCCAATGGTTGAAGTAAGGCCTGAAAAGTCCTGAATGCCCAGCTGCACCGTGGCCGCAGTCGCTCCAGAGGCTCCAGCCATCTGTCTTCCCGCAAACATCAGGCCGGTTATCGTGCCGTTGGAAGGAGCGGTTACTGAAAAAGGGATATTGGCAGAGGCCGCTTCTTCCACCACTGCATCGGCGTCTGTGTCCATGGGATAGTAAGCGTGGCTCATATTGGATGATTCGTCTTCGGTTTGCAGATTCCAAAAATTAATTGTGCTTGTCGCGGTGGAGTCAATATTCCTCGTATCAGCGCAGGTATTTGCGCCAAAACCGGAAGTAACAAGAAGTCCTGTGCTCGAGTCTCTTTTTTCGATGACCCATTGGTTGTTGGCAGTCGGAGTGCCTGATCCCCACCCTCCCATAAAAAGATTGGAACCCACAACAGCCACGGCATTGAACCGGTCGTCACCGCCGTCTTCAGCCAAGACTATGCCGTCAGCGTCAAAGGCCGTGGTGGTGGCGCCGGTGGTATTGTCATAAGCCAGAATCTGCATGGTTCCTGCATCATCGTCGTTAAAGCCGGCGGCATAGAGATTAGTGCCGTCAAAGGCAAGAGAAGTAACCCAATCATTGTCTGCGCCGCCGTTGTAAGTGATGGCGCCGTCTCCGCTAAAAGCCGTGGTGGTGGCGCCGGTGGTGATGTCGTGTTTCTGGATTCTCCATTGGGCTGGAGTGGCGCCGCCTGGCATCGAGTCCATTCCGGCAAGATAGATGCTGGTGCCGTCAATGGACATAGCTCTGATCTCGTCGAGAGCCCCTGTGGATGGATCCATTTCCCAAACGCCGTCAGTGTCAAAAGCCGTGGTGGTGGCGCCGGTGGTGATGTCGTGTTTCTCTACTTTCCAGCCAAGGGTTCCCTGGCTGGTGGAGGAAGCGACACCGGCAATGTAGATGGAGCTTGAGTCAACCGCAACCGCGTATGGGATGTCATTGCTTGAGCCGGAATTGTTGTAGAGGACACCGTTGGTGCCAAAAGCCGTGGTGGTGGCACCGGTAGTGATGTCGTGTTTCTGGATTCTCCATTGAGCGTTGGCTGTAGCGGGGGTTCGGTCTTCGCCTGCGATGTAAAGAGACGCGGCGTCAACCGCAATGCCGTAGATGCGGTCTTGGTTGGCTGACGGGTTTAGGATCAATACTCCGTTCTGGGCGAAGGCGGTAACCAGGGCTCCGGTGGTGATGTCTCGTTTTTCAACTCTCCACTGATTGTTGGTTTGGGTAGAGTCAAAGCCTCCGAGGAATATGGCATCTGAAGTGGTAGCAATGGCTAAGATCTGGTCGGAGCCGGTAGAGGGGTCGGAAGTTACAATACCGGAGTTACCAAAGCTGGTATTCAGCGCTCCGTCAGAAAGGTTTCTTTTTTCAACCCTCCATTCATTATCTCCCCCGGCAGTGTCATAACCGCCCAAATACATAGAAGTGGAATCAATGGCCACAGCCGTGAATTGATCTGCGTAGGGGCTGGAGGGGTTGGAAGCCATTCTGCCCGAACTATTTGAGCCAAACGATATTTCGCAGGAAGCGCTGTCGGTGTTCGTGGTACCGAGCATCACATACATCTGGTCAAGGCGGAGATTGGTCGTGGAGTTGGCAAGTCCGTAACCTCGTATCCAGATTTCACTGGAGCCATTGATGTAATTGGAAATAGTTACGTTGTTTTTAGCAAATTGGTAGAAAACATCTGTTGCGTAGCAGTCAATGGAAGACGAGATGTCTTCCCAACTTGAGGTAGTGAAGTTTCTGACGGCAAAACGATATTGAAGACCGTTGGTGGCCGCGGAACAGGAAGTGTCGGTGGCAACCAGAATCGTATTCATTCCGGTGTAGGTTTTGATGTTTTTAAACTTGAGGTAGAAATCAGCAACCGAGCCCGCGGTTCCGGGGACTTGAAGATGGACAGCGTCGCCAGTGGTTGTTTGCTGGGCCGAGGCGGTGTTTCCAACAACATTGGCATTGCCGTAATGTCCGGCCGCGGTTCCGCTTCCCTGATTTACAAAATCGCCGGGAGAGTAAATGGGATCAACCACGGCGTAAACTCTTAGATAATCAACAGCGACTTGAGAAATGGTGCTATCGGTGGAGAAATATCTGATCCTGATTTGGTTGGAGCCGTTGACGAAATTGGAAAGCGGAGTGTTGACAGCGCTTCCTCCGGTGGTTCCGGTTGACCAGTAGCCGTTGTAGATGTGCCATTGCAGAGCGGTGGGCGTTACCGATGTCCAGGTTACTGCCGCCTGACTTGCGTTTTTGGTATTCAAGGTCCTCCATCCTCCTCCGGTGCATTGAGCATCTTCCGCGTTATCAACCGATGTGGCATCTGACCAGTCGCAGATCTGGATGGCGAGGGCAGTGGCGGCAGAATCAATATCGATTTCGGTCTGGATTATTAATTTATTGGCTCCGTTCAACTGCGCTCCTCCGAGAATCAACTGTATATCTATTCCTGAAGCGGTGGTCGTGGCTACCCACTGGAAATTGTCGTCAGCTAGAGTCCCATTCCAGGAGCCAACGTTGATCCCTTCGGTTGCCGCAGCAGCGGCAGAGGTGACAATAGCTTCAGTGCCAACCACCAACTGTCCTCCGGTGGGAACGAATTGGTAATTTGCCAAAGCGGTTTTGGGTTTAACAAATTCCTTGGCCGCTTTTTTCAAAGGAGGAATTTGCAGAAAAGAAAAAAAAGCGCCGTTATAATAGTCGCTGCTGCTAAACGAGGTTTATTTATTTTAACCCAGCTGTATATTGGCCGCAGATAAACGCCAACTGGTCGGCCCTGGCCGAAAGCGGCCAAGAGGAAATTGTCATAACTTATCTTTGGCTGGAACCGAAGTATTTCTCCAGTTGAATCAAGTGGCGGATTTTGGAGACGCCTATTCGTTTGTTTCTTTCTTTTCTTTGTCTCTTTAGTGACAATGTCACGTTTTTTAGCGCGGTTGCTGGTTAATCGGATCTTTTTTCTGTCTATGACTTGTCTGGAAACGCTAATTTTTTTCATAAAAACTAGAAACTTCCTGTCCTTATTCAAAGAGATTAAAAAGCGGCCCCAGGTCACCCTCTAGAGATTTTCCAAAAAGCGATTCCTCATCCACGGAAAAACCGTAAAGAGTTTGCTTGTTCTTATCAAACCAAAATATGGTTCGGCCAAACATTCCCAAAGTAGATTCGTTGTCAATTAACGAATCCCCGGCAAGTTTATTCCAAGCCGTTTCCTCTGTCGCGGAAGTGTTCGGCGGTGTGTACCAAAGTTCCTGCATACCCCCAACTTCAACAATTACCGCTCGCACTCCATCGCTTTGCACATCATGTTTAATGCGGCCGTCTCGCAAGTCCGGATACAACACGCCTCTTCCTTGTATCCATTTCTCTTCTTTCTCTTCTTTTTCCCTTCGTTCTTTTTCCTCTGCGGCCTTTTTCAACTCTTCTTCACTGTCAGGATTCTCTTCTGAAAAAAGAGAGGTTGAGGTGGCTACCGCAATGTCGTCAGTAGTCACGGTGCTTGTGGCAGCCGCAGAATCAACAATCAAAGTCGAGGTGGCAGTCACGAGGTCAACGTCTGCGATGCTAACAGCTGTTGCGGTATCAGCGATAATACTGTCCGTGGTAGTTGCCAAATCAACTACAGTGGTGTCCGCGGCGACCGCAGGGGTGATGTCAGGTTCCGATTGAGTCGTTGTCGCATTATCGTCCCCCAATGTTTCTTTAACATCTTCTGTCTCCGGAGCCGGCAATTCTTCGGAATAGACATTAAAAAACGCTCCCAAAATAAAAAGCAGGCATACAAAAAGAACTATTTTGCCGTTATTTATATGTGTTTTTGTCTCCATATACTATTATAGTAATAGTATATTCTGCGTGTCTCTTATACAACAACACCAATTAACAAGTGCGAACAAATTTGCCATACCAGACCCGCCCGGCTGATCAAGAATTTAGGCCCTAGGACAATTGTTTTTTAAAGTATTTAGAAAAATCATCAAGGGAGTTTCTCCGTGTCGTCCGCGCACGGGTACGGTGGGGCAATGGCAACTAAAAATATAATAGCCCGTCCGCCGGAAATACGGGCAAGCAAAAAGAACTTTTGTTTACCCCGTAGTCAAATTTGAAGCCCCGCTAGAAAGCTCGCATCGCAAGTATCTTGAAGTAAGATACTATCTGTGCAGTTTGAGAAATAACTTTCTAATGGGGCGAAGCATTTGTACTTCGTGGCCCACCTGCCATCCCGCGAAGCGGGGCTTGGATGGGAAAGTGTTTACGCAACTCCTCTGTTAAGATGAAGGCAAAGCAGAAAAATTTTCTTAACATTTTTTAATCGCGCGCACCAAGATCAAGGAAACGAAAATTTTTCTGCTTTGCTCGCCGTTAGGCGAGCGGAAACGCTGGGCGGGATTCCTGCCCGTCAGGGCAGAAATTGTTGCTCAAAAAAGGTTCGAGCGGCGTTCAGTAATTGCGACCAAAAACAACAGCGCCGGTCGTATGGCCGGCGCTGTTGCCTTACCCTAAGAGAACTCGTCACTTGAGTCCTCATACAGAGGGGGTGGAAAATTTCGCTCTATATACAAGTGGGTGGCGTAGGGCCTTCTCCCGAAGGCGCGTTATTGCCCCCTAGTAATTACAACTTGACCGAAATTCCAATGATCCCCCTCCGTACGAGCTCTCAAGGACTGCTCACTCTTATCCACAGGTTGCATGAATACGGAGAAATTAATTATTACACCTTCATTATAAGGGGCGGCGAAAAAACGATGCGCATAGAGTGTGGACAAGATGCTGATAACCTGTAAAAAGCATTGGCAAAACTCTAGCTCCATCTGGAGCAAAAAATCGAGCTGTGAATTAGACGGCCGGCTGAAAAACTTGACAACTTTCGCCCCGTCATAGCCCGGACGCCCCACCTCTTCGGGGCGGGGGAGGAAAGAATCCATGAAGCTCATGGGAGGTCCCGGCCCTGCCTGCCGGCTCGCCTCGCTGAAGCTATAGCGAAGCGGGCAGGCAGGCTTTACCTTGTTAGAAAAATTATCTAACGGGGTAAAGCCGGGTTGTAACGGGGTTCACGACTT
>JACOZA010000033.1 GCA_016181565.1 Candidatus Sungiibacteriota bacterium | reverse complement strand
TCCAGCCGATCCTCTGCGCAATTTAGCGGGGGTGTGGCTGCCTTATAGGGCCAAGGGCACCTCAACCGTGGCGTCAGCCAATCCATCCATTGTGGTGGAACGTTCAGTTTACATGGCGAGCGATATTCTAGCGGGAAAAATCGCCAGCACTTCGTCAGCGACTTCGTCGGAGGTTATTTATAATCATGAAAAGCGCAGTGATGCTAAAATCCGCCCGTGGCTGCAGAGCTTTGATCTTGGCGTGGATACGTCACGCGGGATTTATTATGGCGTCGGCGCCGTGCGAGCCCAAATTGACGCGGCGGAAACGGCGGGAGCCTCCGGCTGGCTCCTGTGGGATCCGGAAAATACTTACGACGAAGCAGCGCTTAAAAAAGAGTGAGTTGATTTTCTCTTACGGTCTTTGCGAAAACCGCCCCGTCAGACGGGGCGGTTTTTGTTTTCTTCAATTTGTTTTTGTGTCTCTTCAAGCAGTTTCTTAGCTTCTTCGGCTTCTTTGGTGATATTCTCCAGCGGCCCCTTGGGCTTGGGCAGAATCCAACGGCGGAAAATCGTCCCGAGGAGAGGCGGGATGACTATCGCGGCAAGAATTATGAGAAACGTCGTTGTCTGCTTCATGAGTTTCTGCTTCTATCGTATGGTTTCTGGTGCAGTTTTACAAGATTCTTCTCAAAAAGAAGCCCCCTCTCGCTGTCATCAACGAGAGAGGGCCGGGCGTACACGCTCTGTTAAGGTGACTGAGGAGGCTCATGGGGCCCTTCTTCGCCTCTCCTCGGCTCGGCCGCTTGCGGGCGTTCCTCCCGCTTCTCGTCCTTTTTCTTCGCATCGGCGGCCTTGTCCTTCTTGTCTTTGCAGACTCCGGATATGACGCAGAGCGCCACGAAGATCGGCTCGACCCAGGCATGCGCTGGGCGAGGACTGGGCACTGCGGCGACCAAGAGAGCGGTGATGACGAGAGCCGCAATTAAACTCTTGAACACAGCTATCGCCTCCTTTCGTTCGCCGGTTTATTCGAGCTGGCGCCAATACGCCGTTTCTTTACATATACAATAAGGGTTCACAATTGTAAAGAGGAGAGAGGTTGAAGGGTTCGTTTCTTATGGCCGAATAGAAAAGATCTGATAAGCATACAGCTGACTCGGTTCCGCCGCGACAGAAACAATGATTTTCCCGCGCGGGCTCACAACGAGCGACGGGCTCGCGTTCGCGGCCTGGATTAGATAACTGTTATTTTCGGCGGCCCTGACTTTTAACATGCGCAGCCGTTCCTCTCTGTAAACTCTCGACCCGTGAAAGAGCGCATCGGATGAAAGATTCAGAAGCAGGCTTGCGCCCCGCCTCTTTTGATGCTTATAAAATTGAGGCGCCCAGACCTCGGTGCAGAGCGAGATCGCGAGTTTGTCGTCCTTAATTGGAACGGGAGCCTGGGTCACATCTCCGGGGGAATAAGTGTTCGCTTCATATTGTTTTAAGGTTGCAGAAAGGCCGAAAGCTTTCGCCCAAGCAGTAACGAGAGCGGGCGCATATTCACCTCCCATCATGAGATTTGACTTGGACCAGGAAGCCACGACGGTTCCGTCGCGCGGGCGTTCCACGACGAGATAGGATTGGAGGCGGCCATCTTTTTTTATCAGTGTGTCGTCGATGACGATGACATCGCTGTCGCGGAATATCTCATTTAGGGCGCGATCGCCGATCAGGTTTTTTACTCGGCTGCTTTCTGGGAAAATAACCAGGTCAATTTTTTCTTTAGATATATTTTGCAGAATCCGCAAGAGAGCCGCCGTCGCGCGCCGCGTATCATCGGGAGCGGCTTCAGACCACGAGGGGATATTGCTGGTGACAAGCGCAACGCGTAAGGGCGGCTTGTCCTTTGGGGCCGGTTTTGGTCGAGACGCGGCTAGCCACGGCAGGGCGATAAGTGCGGCCGCGGCAAAGACTAAGACGAATAAAAAAAGTAACTGCGGGGGATTTATCAATATTGACGGAAACGGTACTGGTTTCCATGTAAATGGCCGGGTAATTATGAAAAATACACAAATGTTGACGAAGAAGACGAAGGCGCTTAGAAGATAAATTGAGCCATAGTTTGCGAGCAGAAGGGCATTGGGGAAGTGAGCCAGTAGATAACCAATGTGCCCCAGGGTAATGGGGTAGAGTGTCGAGCCGGCGCCTTTCCAAAGTATGGTCGGCAGCCAAGAACTGACATATTCGAGCCCGATCCAGAACGGGAGCCCTAAAAAGAGTAAAAAATAAAGATTTTTCTTTACTGCATGTTTTACGAGCAATGCCCAGACAGCTGGCACCAAGGCAAAAAGTGCAACAGAAGTCAGCCATGCGAATATTACAAATAAAATCCCGCTTGTGGTTCCCAATCCGGCCCAAGCGAGCGGCAGCAAATTAAAAATCCAGCTCAACAAAATCCCCCAGAGGGCCACTCCATATAACCAGTGGCCGAGGAGGAATTTAGCCGGGGATTGTTCGGAAGTCGCAAAAACAAAGAGCGGAACAAGCCCCACCAGACCAAGCAAGCTCGCCGGGCCGTATACGAGTGAAACGCCGATTATCGCGCCGGAGGCAACCGGCAGAAACATTCGAAGATAGTCGCTCCTCATCGTCAGAAAAATATCTTTGAATAAACAACGCAGAGGTAAATCTCTGCGCTGTTTATTCGAGCGATAAGAACAGCCTTGAATAATTTGAAAGTGAGCGGACGGGTTTTGCGCCAACTATCGCCAGCGGAACCCTCCCAAGACGCGGCGGGTGATAATACCGAGCAGCCACGGCAATATGGTATTTACCAGGATGATGAGATATGCCGCTATCCGTGTTGATGAGAAAATCATAATTGTCTTAGTTTAGCGCTGCATCCAGAATGTTACGGCTGGGCTCGGCTCGGCTTTGGCGTAAAGTTACGGGTGAACGAGTGTAGAGTTGCTTACTTACCTCCACCTCCGCCATCTCCGCCTCCTCCCCCGCTATCGCCGCCGTCAAATCCGGATCCTTGAGCTCCGCCGGCATTAGTTCCTCCAAATCCTGTATCTCCACCCGATCCTGTTCCTCCTGGTCCGCCCTCGCCGGTCAGGCCGCTGGTTGGTCCCGCGGGTCCGGCGGGACCCGTTGCCCCAGCGGGGCCGGGACCTTGCGGCCCAGCTTGGCTGCCGCTAGCGGGATCCGAACCACGGCCCGGATTCGCGTCCGAGAAGGCATCCGAGGGATCGTCGCCCGGCGGCCCAAGCGTATCGACTGCACCATATTCAATGCCTGATGGAGCAGTTGCGCCGCTCAACATTCCGATGGCGACTGCGATTCCGAAGGCTACGACACCAATGGCTAATCCGATTGGTCCTCCAACGGCGAAAGATCCAATCATGCCGGCTATACTGATACCGAATGCCGCGTTGCCAGCCGGCGACCCATCGGGGCCGGTTATTCCCGTGACGCCTAACGCCGCTCCTATTAGACCAGTGACGGAATTATTGGCGGCGAATGAGATTGCGCCATTAACCGCGTCGGAAGAAAATATTCCCCCGGGCTGGTCTCCGGTATTACTCGGAGATTGGTTGCCGCCTTCGCCGACATTCGGCGACTGGCCCTCGGGAGATCCGACGTCCGGTGGATTTGTTTCGTTAAAATCTTTAGGGGGTGGAAGATTTTCATCCTGGGCCTCTGCATAATGAATCGCCGTGGGAGAGAAGTAAAAAATCTGAAGAATACTGCCGATGCGATCCACCGCTGGCATGAAATAGAGCAGTATTGCCAGGAAGCCGCCAAGAAGTGATTTCAAAATCTTTTGCATAACTAGGCATCTCCAGTCTAAGTAAAAGATTACTGGTTCGCAAGCGGTTAAATCCACTCGCGGCGTAAAGTGGAATTTTAGGGGTTTCCCTGCTAGGATGTATAAAATTCCATATTGGCGCTTTCGCTCCGCATTTTCGCCTGCCTACGTAAGCCCTACCTGCCGGCAGGCAGGCCAGCGGCAGAGTCCGCCGTCTCCGTCGGATGACGGATTTGGCGGATTGCTGTTTGTAGCTGCTCGCGATACGCTCGCAGACAAACAGGGAACAACTGTTTCGTTCCGGTATTGTCCAAGTCTTCGATTTGGTTACAATATCGAGAGTTCTCGATGCCCTTATAAAATTTTGCTGCCTTAACTCCCTCCTTCGCTCAAGTTATATTTGAGTTTCCCTTCTTCAGTAAACTTGCGGAGGGCAAAGCGGAAACCTTCCGCTCGCCCTCTATAGCTTTAGCGAAAAAGGGAAGCTCCGATAGCAATTTGGAGCAGAGGAGTGCCGCCTTAGCTCAGTGGTAGAGCAACTGTTTCGTAAACAGTAGGTCCTCGGTTCAATCCCGAGAGGCGGCTCATACTAAAACTGCCCAGAACGTCAGGCAAAATGGATACGAAATAAATGCCGCTATGGACTCATCCGAAGATCAAAACCCGATCAAGCAAAATAGCCCGACCCTGCCTCTTGGCGTGGGGAAAAATCTCCAGCTTCCTTTTTTCTTCTCAAAAATTGAGGTCATTGCGGTCATCGGGCTTTCTCTTGTGGCGGTCGCGGTTAAAATTTTTCCGCAATATTTTAGTTTCGTTTCCGACCTTTTCGCGTTCTTTTGGCTGGTGGTGGCGCTTATTATTTCAGTTCTCCTTTTCTATGAGGGTATTATGCGATTCGCCAATACCGCTCTTTCGCACTACGCCAATAACATCCTCTGGATCATAATTCTCGGGGGCATGGCGGCAGTGACCGGCGGAGTGAAAAGCCCGTTTCTCTTTTTGCTTTTCTTTCCGATTGTGATCTCAACTTTCGACTTGCTGCCGCGGGCCCCTGTTATTCTAGGCGCACTTGCGGGCGGTCTCGTTCTTCTCATGGGGGTTTTTGTGCATGGATTATCTGCCGCGGGAAGCGCCTATCTTCTGATGGCGCTGGAAGCAGGCGCCATATATATCTTCGGGTATTTCGTATCACTGACTGTCCGCGAAACGCTTCACGAGCGCTATGAGAAAGAGGAATTAAAAGCGCACTATGCCGAGTTCACCGAGATTGACCGCATCAAAGATTCTCTGACGAGGATCGTTATGACGGAATTCCATCATCCGCTGGAAGATATTTTGATTTTAAAAGTGTCTGTTGATTAATTGCAACGCCACATACCAGAATCAAACACAACGGCTGGTGGACTAAAACCAGCGTCGGCATAAATTGTTTTCCCTGTGCCACGACTCTCAATACAAAAAGTACTATTGGGCATTGAACTTGAGAGGATTTCGTAAAGTTGGATCGAAACAGCATAACTATTGTTATTAGAAGCACAACTAGCCGCCACGATTCCTTTTGCCAATGAGTTTATCTGGTTCAATGCCTATTCTCTGCTTTTTACCCAGTAAATTTTTTATTATATCTT
>JACOZA010000032.1 GCA_016181565.1 Candidatus Sungiibacteriota bacterium | reverse complement strand
CTCCTGAATTTTGGGGTCATGCTGACGCGCGGGATCATCCAAAATCACCCGCAGCAAATCTCCGGTATCAACATGCACCGCGCCAAACTCTTTGGCGATCAAAGCCGCCTGCGTCGATTTGCCGGATCCCGGCGGCCCGAATAAAAAAATGACGAACGGTTTCATGGCGTCATTTATAGCAGGAATTATACTTTCAGTCCATCGGAAAGGTACCCCGTTCGTTAGCTAAAGGACGGAAACCCGCGAACATTTGTTTAGAGTTCAGCGTCAGGATTTTCACTCACGACAAAACGCACCATGATCACATTTCCGGCGGAGTTGGTAAGCGGCGTATCTTTTAGGTAATCGAACTGCCGATCTCCGTCATCGCGATGGAGCATCGCGTAGTAAACTCCGTTCACCGTCGGCCGCAAAAGCTCAACAAAACCGTTACGCGTCTCGCCGCCCGGGAAAATCCGCGCCCCCAGGATGTTCCCCGGCTTTCCTTCCCGATCTTCGTGAATCGCCACCCAACCGCCGTCGGCGCCGAATGTCACCCCGGAAACCTCCACCCGATCTCCCGCTTTCTGATTTTCGACCGCGATGGCGTTGCTTCCCAAAATGAGAGAATCCGCGGTGGTAGTCGAAAAGTTTATCAATTTATCGGTAGAGTTTTCGCCTCCTCCTCCGCGAGATGACGAGCTACCGATAAAATACCCGGCAATGCCTGCAACAATAATGGCGGCGATAATTGCGCCAAAAAACTGTTTTGCAGAATAGACCGTAGGCATACGGGGATTCTAAAGTCTTAATTATCTAAATCTAAGCGCATGGTAACATAGCTATCAACGAGCACGCCACGTTGACAAAGGCTGATTTTATTTTCTGAATTTGCCTAAGAGCCCGGCGGAATCCGGCTTCGTTAGGTCATAGGCATCAAGAAGTTCTGAATATATTCTTTCGCAAGAATTGACTGATTTTCCGCCGATTCTCCGGATACTTCAGAAAGTGCGTTATGCCGGGCAATACCGAAAGAAAAATTATGAGTGCCACAATCGGAAGCAAATAGCGGTCGGCGTTGGGCACCGCACGTCCGAGATAATAGCCGACGAGCGGGACCCCGATGGCCCAGAGGACCCCGCCGATGACGTTGTAAAAAAGGAAGGCGGGATAATGCATCCTCCCCACCCCGGCAATAATGGGCGCCAGGGTCCGGACAACCGGCACAAACCGCGCCAGCACAATTGCCCATCCTCCGTAGCGCTCGTAAAATCCCTCTGCCCGAGCCACATGATCTTTCGAAAAAAACAGCGAATCTTCCTTGGTGAATACTCTGGGCCCGAACTTTCGACCCATCCAGTACCCGACACCATCTCCTAATACCGCGCCCAAAAAAGCGACGGAAACCAGGGGGAGGATATTAAGGTACTGCTGCGAAGCTAAGAAACCCGCGGTGAAGAGCAAACTGTCCCCCGGCAAAACGGCGCCGACTAAAAGCCCCGATTCAGAAAAAACGACGGCAAAAATGCCGAGATATCCCGCCGCTTTAATGAAGCCGACTAAGTCAAACATTCTGTGGCATTAACGGTACTGGATGGGCGGCGGCAGGGTTCTACGCTCCCAATGAAAAAGTTTGAGAAACGAAAGTACGGCGAGTCCCGCGATGAGGTATCCGATAATCGCCGCAACAGCCGTAAGTTCAATCGGGCGATCACGCCAGATATAATCGGGCAAAATCGACTGGAAGGGAAAAAGAAGCGTACGGGTTAAGCGATAAATTTCGCGCGCCACCAGCGCCTCGGGATTGGCGCGCAGAAAGACAAGCATGAGGCGAAGCAACAAGACAAACTCAACCAGCCCCCAAATAACCAGTATCGCGCGTCGGATCGCCTTGTACGCCCACCGATACCCAGCCCACGCCGCATCTTGAATCTGATATGTGTTCATGGTTTGTTATCCCTATAATATCGCATTGACCCGTCTTACTAAATTCAGAGTAGCAACACACTGGCTAAAATAAAAGGCTAAGCCGCGTTTGACGCGGCGAAGCGTTTACCTTGAGAAAGCCCCTAAGCGAAGTGAGAAGTTTTTTCTGCATCGGGTTGGCTGTGGGAGCCATGGACGCTCTCCGTTAGGAGAGCATTTCAAAATAGAGGCGTGCGGAAAAAACTTCTCACGAGCTACTCGTACTCGCGCATCACGAGCTGCGCATCCACCTGCTTCATGGTCTCGAGAATCACTGAAACCGCAATCAAGAGCGACGTGCCGCCGAGACTAAAAGCGGAGATCCCCGAGAGATTTTGGACAACAAGCGGGAGCACCGCGATAGAACCGAGAAACAGCGCGCCCGCCAGCGTCACGCGCGAGAGAATGCGATACAAATACTCTGCCGTCGGTCGACCCGGTCGAATGCCGAGGATAAACCCGCCTTGCTTTTGGATGTTGGTCGCGATCGCCTGCGGATCGAATGTAACTGCGGTGTAGAAATAAGTGAAGGCGAATACCAGCATAAAGTAAATTGCGGCATAGACCCAAGTGTTATTGAAGGCAGATATCAAAAACTGCGACGCAGACTGGGCCCAGTTAGCCGGGACACCCGCCAGGACATTCCCCACGAGGCCGGGGAAAAGAATGATCGAAACGGCAAAAATAATGGGAATCACGCCCGCCTGGTTTACACGCAGCGGCAGATACGTTTGATTCCCGCCATAAACCCGCATCCCTCGAATGCGCTTAGCATAGGAAACCGGGATATTGCGTTGACCTTCGGTAATGACAACAACGCCCGCAATCACAATCAGACTGACCAGCACAAACATGACATACGTAACAATTTGCGAAGGTTCGAATGTCACCAGCGCCTGACGGATGTCAACCGGCAAGCGGGAAACGATTCCGGCAAAAATCATCAACGATACGCCGTTCCCGAATCCTTTTTCCGTGATTAATTCGCCCAGCCACATCAAAATCATTGTGCCGGCGGTCACCACGGCAATATTGGTGAGATAGCCTAACGGCGTCAAAGGCGGAATCACCTGCTGCCTAATCAAAATGGTGAGAAGCCCAAAAGCTTGGAGTATCGAAAGCGGGATAGAGAGCACCCGCGAGTACTGGTTGAACCGGCTTCGGCCCGCCTCGCCTTCTTCCTGGTACATTTCTTTGAGTCTGGGAAAAATCATGGTGAGAAGCTGCATGATGATTGAAGCCGTAATGTAGGGGCCGACGCCAAGCATCACAATCGACAGATTGTCCAAGACGCCGCCGGAGAACACATTGAGTAAGCCGAAAAACTGATTTCCTTGAAGGAAATTCCTCAACTGCCCCCGGTCAACGCTGGGGACCGGGATGGCCGCCAGCACCCGGAATACCACCAAAACTCCCAGGATAAAGAAGAGCTTGCGGCGCAGGTCGGGGCTGGTTATGAGTAAGCGAACTTTTTGAATCATGAGAGTATGCGAGATTTAAGATAATCGGACACTTCCGCCCGCTTTTTCGATGGCGGCTTTTGCTCCTTTAGAAACCGGGATCCCGATAATTGACAGTTTCTTGGACAAGACACCGCCCAAAATTTTTGCTGGGGGAATCCCGCCGGCGCGGCGAGAAATAATTCCCTTGGCCGCGAGTTTTTCCGCGGTGACGGAGTCACCGGCTGAAAAATGTTTTTCCAGCAACGTAAGCGACACCGGATAGGGCTTTAACTGAAAGGAATGAAACTTGTAGCCGCGGAGTTTCGGGAAACGTTTAATCAGGTCCCGCAGCTGGGGACGAATCTTGTGGCCGGCGCGGGCTTTTTGGCCCTTGGTCCCGCGACCACTGGTCGTCCCCCGTTTGCCTCCTCTGCCAATGCGCTTCTCCCGCCGCCTCTTCGTTTGGGGCCGTAATGAGTGTAATTGCATAAAAATATATAACGCGTCCTTACTTCGCGGCGAGCTTTTTCAGCGCCTCAATTGTCGCGCGGGCATTGTTCAGCTTATTGGGACTCCGCGAGAGAATTTTACCCGTGAGATTCTGAATGCCAGCCAGCCCCGCCACCAACCGCACGGGCCCCCCGGCAACTAGCCCTCGCCCCTCGCGCGCCGGCCGCAAAAGTACGTCCGCGCTCCCAAACTTCGCCCTCACGTCGTATGCGATGGAACTGCCTTTGGTGATCGGGACCAAAATCACGCTCTTCTTCGCGTCATGCATGGCTTTATCAATCGCAATGGCAACATCGGCTCCCTTGCCGATGCCTACGCCAACTTTACCATTCTTGTTCCCAATCACAATCGTTACACGAAAACTAAATCGGCGCCCGCCCTTAACCACCCGCGCCACGCGCCTCACATCGAGCGTTTTTTGATCGAACTCGGAGCGTTCTCGCGGTCCGGAATGTCTTCGCATTGGTCGCGGTGCCATATCAATTTAATCGCGAATTATTGCGAATAACCGCATAGATATGCGAAAATATGTCGTAGGGACTCGCTTTTAATTTTAGTCCTAGTGCGTGGTTCATGTTTAAAACTGCAATCCTGCTTTCCGTGCCGCTTCCGCCAAAGCTCTGATTCGGCCATGATACTTATAACCGCCGCGATCAAACACCACCCCCGAAATCTTTTTTTCGAGCGCGGCTTTCGCAATCAATTCCCCGACCGCTCGGGCCGCTTCCAGCGGGGTGCGTCGCTCTTTTTTCGCTCCGGGCTTCACTAACTTAAGGTCGCTCGCAAAAACCAGCGTGCGCCCCGCCGCGTCGTCAATAATCTGCGCGTAGATGTGTTTGCCGGAGCGGAAGACCGAGAGGCGCGGCCGGCGGCGTCGAAGGCTCCGGCGCGTTCTCTGGGCGCGGATATTCTGCTGTGACCGTTTTCTTGATGAGAAAATTTCCATGATCATACCCCGTCCTAGGCGGCGCTGGTCGTGACTTTCTTGCCGGCTTTACGGCGGACGACCTCGCCTTGATAGCGAATACCCTTGCCTTTATATGGCTCGGGCTTTTTGAGCGCGCGGATCTTGGCGGCTGTTTCGCCGACCAACTCTTTGTTAAAACCGGAAATAGTAATTGTATTCTTTTCGACTTTAAATTCAATCCCGGGAGGGGCGGCGAAACGGACAGGATGAGAAAACCCGAGCTGAAATACCAAATCTTTGCCCTCGAGCGCCACGCGATACCCAATGCCCTCAATCTCCAAACGCTTTTCAAACCCCTTCGAGACGCCTTCAATGGCATGCGCCAAGAGGGCCCGGGTCAGGCCCCAAAAGGCTTGGGTTTTTTTCGTCTCAATCACAGGCGTCAGTACTAAGCGGCTGCCGCTAACCTCCGCTTTAATCTCCGGGCGAATATCGCGCGTAATTTCTCCTTTCGGCCCCTTAGCCGAGATGCGCTGCCCCTGAATTGAGAGTGTGACGCCCGCGGGGATTTCAATTGGTTTCTTTCCTATGCGACTCATGCCAGTATGCTCTAAATTTTAGAGCGATTTAGCGAATAAAATTTAGCCAGCATAGTGAGCACCCGCCAAAATTTTTGGGCTGGGAAGTTATGCGTG
>JACOZA010000045.1 GCA_016181565.1 Candidatus Sungiibacteriota bacterium | reverse complement strand
AAGATAACGATGCTGATGGCTTAATAGATTGTTTCGATAACGTTGATTGTGCCGGAAAACCCGGTCCTCAAGGGAAATATACTTGTGAAAACACTGAGACAACCTGTGCAGATTCATATGACAACGATGGCGATGGAAATGCAGACTGTGCTGACTCAGATTGCAATAATAAGCCCGGTAAACCCGGTTCTTCCAGTGTGCTTTGCAATTATCCCAAGGAATTGGTTTGTAATGATGAATTTGAGATTTCTTAAACCATAGCGCGAGTTCATTTCTCGCCTCCGCCAAGTTCCCCGAGGCATGAATTAAATTGCGCAACGCGCGCTTATTGGCATTGGCGAGGGCCGGAGAATCAATGGAGTAATCGCCGCGGATCGTCCCCATTTCGGCGAACGCAGGAATGGTGGGACCGACAATCTTTCGCACCATGCGGATCGCGTGAATCCCCTCCACTCCAATTTTTACCACCGGCCCCGATGTCATGAAGTCGAGCAGCCAGCTTCGCACCTGCACGCCGATTTTATAAGGATCGGCTGATCCGTACTCTTTTTTGAGGTCAACCGGAATTTTGAATTCCCGATAGGTCTTTAGGGTGTTGGCGCCGAGATTTGTGACCCAGGCTTTGTCCTTGGGATAGTGCGTATCCATTTCCTTCTCTGTTGCCCAGATCATTTCCAGCGCCACAATTTTCAATCCCCGCTGCTCAATCCGGCGCATAACTTCCCCAACTAAACCGCGTTTCACCCCGTCGGGCTTCACAATCACAAATGTTTTTTCTTCGGTAAGTTTGGGCATGCGTACTGTAAAATTAGCCTTCATCACTCTATCAAAGCGCGTTGTCTTCGGCAATAGAGGCTTCTTAAAAGAAAAGCTCTCCGATTACCTGCTGGCAACCGGAGAGCGGAAACGGGGTGGGGTGCACTTCTTTCTGCAGAAAAAGCTGGCGCTCTTAGACCTCGGTGGAAAGAACCTCGGGCCATCTTCTTCCCCTTCCCCCGTGCCAAACGAGATTATCTGCAGCAGCAGGAGCGCTTCGTCCATCCCCAGACGCTGCTTCGGTCCGCAAGCTACTCACGAACTCATCCCTCCGCATTCCAGCGCGAAGGTGCGGACATAAGAGCTTCGGGTCCCCGTAAGTCGGATCAGCTGCGCATTCGCGACACGCCGGCATAGACACCTCCCAAGAGTAAGGGGCACTGCGCTTGGCATCGTCACCAATTCCAAGGAACTTTTTACGGACGCCCAGGTTTCCCGCCGGCAACCCCTGGTAAAGGACCGGCGGGGTCCGGGAATGGTGGCCGCGGCCCATCCCTCGACGTCCGCATCGTAAGCTTAGAAACAAGCAGTCCCTCGACCTTGCGGCGAGGGACTGGGGTTTGTGCTTACTTGAAAACTTGATGGTTATCTCGCACGTTCCAACCTCTCGCCTTGTGCGCCAAGGACGACAAGAATAAGCCCGAGAATAAGAATCCCAGGAAGTCCCGTCAGAATAAGGTTGATGCTCGACATAACTTAAATGATTTATAGCGCATCGGCCTAAGGGAGTCAAATCTTCCCATCCACAAGCACTAATTCGAGCGAGCAGCAACCGTTTCTACCGTCTCACCCTTCGTCGTAATTAGAATGTCTCCATTCTCATCAGTGCGCCAGATTCTGCCGCTATACTGCCTCAAGCGATCGAGCACCTCCTGGTGCGGATGGCCGTAACGGTTCTTCCCGCCGACGGAAATCAGCGCGACTTGGGGAGTAGTTTGGCGCAAAAAGCCCTCCGAGGATGATGTGCGGGATCCGTGATGCCCTACTTTAAGAACATCCGTATGCGCCAGCGCGCCGCGGCGGCTTAATTCCCGCTCAATCTTATTTTCCGCGTCGCCCATTAAGAGAAAGTTTGTTCGACCAAAGTGTACCCGGGCCGCGACACTCGCATCATGCACGTTCGCCAATGTTCTGCCGCCAGCACTCTCAAAAGGCGAGAGAATCTCGAGGGTGGTGTATCTGCCAACCTCCACCCGCATACCGGCGGTGGCGGTGTGAGAAAAAATATTTTTCTCGCCCTTCAGCCGGTTCCATTCGCCGTATTCCGCAGTGCTGTAATTGGCATTGGATTCGATAACGGCGCCGACGCGGTAGCGTTTAAGCACATCGACCAGTCCCCCCACGTGATCCGCGTGCGGGTGCGTGAGTATCACGAGATCGATCTCGCGGTCCCAAAACGCCATCACCCCGCCGAGTTTGCGTCCTATGTCGTCTCCGGGCCCGCCGTCAATCAGTATCTGATAGTGATCCGGGGTTTCCAAAAACAAAGCGTCCCCCTGCCCCACGTCAAAAACATTCAGTGAAAGCGCGTCTTTTTCTTCAAGAGAAAAAAGAAGCGACCAAACCCCCAGAGCCATGGCCGCAAGCAGCAGCAATAATCCTCCCGCAAACTTAGCGGATGGCTTAAGCATAAGAGACTGGGGCGCTGCCGCGAAAGCGGGCGCGCACATAAACCGCGGAAATTACCGAGAGCGGAACGGCGAAAGCGAGACCGGCGGCCTTCGGCAAGAGAACCGCCGCGATAGAAAATCGTGAGAGAAACTGAATGGCCCCCAGCTGATAGGTCACCAAAAGATGCAGGACCCAGCCAAGCACTACCGCGAGTGCCGGGAGAATCAGACCGGTAACACCGACCAGAAATCCCAGAAGCATCGTTAGGGGAATCAGCGGCAGGATGAGGAGATTGGCGAACGGCCCGACCAATGAAATCATGCCGAAGTGCCACAAGAGCAGAGGATAGACGAAGAGCTCTGCCGAGAGTGTCGCCGCCATGAGCTCACGAATGCCGAATTGCCGTGGAATCCAATAAATATATTTTTCCGCCATCGGCGGAACGATGATGATCCCCAGCGTTGCGAGAAACGAAAGCTGAAAGGAGAGATCGAAACGCAAAAGGTAAGGGTTCATAAGCGCCATCACGGCCGCGGCGAAAATGAGCGCGTTAGTCACGTCGTAGACTCGACCGCGTTCGCGCGCGACCAGGACCAAAATGCCCATCAAGGCCGCCCGCACCACTGATGCGCCGCCGCCGACAATCAGGACGAAGAGAAGAATGCACATCGTTGACACGGTAAAGCGACTGCCGAGCGAAAGCCGAAAAAGGCCCAAAAACCACGAAACCGCGACTGCGATGATCGTGATATTGAATCCCGAAAGCGCCACGATATGCGATGTTCCGGTGCGCGCGAATGCGTCGCGCAACGCCGGGGCCATCGACGAACGCTCTCCAATCAGGACTCCCAGGACAAATGACGCATCTGGTTCAGGCAGGGAATGCTCAATCGCTTGGCTGAATCTTTGTTTGACAGACTCAAGTATACGCAACCAGGAAAAAGGCGATGTGTCTGCTCGATCTATGGCGGGAAACGCCAGCGTGCCTTCAATCCCGCGCTCGAGAAGCGAGCGCCTGTAGGCGAGATTGTCCTCGGGCAAGGGCTCGAGCTTACCGGAAATCACTACCGTATCTCCCCGACTAAACTCCGGGAACCGCCGCACTGTTGCTAGCAGCCGCACTGACGAGCCGGTCAACTCTGACGTTTCGACGACGACACGCGCCACTGATCCAGAGACCGCGGGTGTCTCAACGATTTGACCCTGGAATTTTATTACTCTGCCGAAGTGCGGAATCAATTCGGCATTCGGCTGTAATGCGACTGCCATACGAAAAATCCCCAAAGCCAATGCGAGGCATATGAGGCCCGGGAGAACCAATTCTTGACGGCTAAACCCTACAATTACGAGCGCTGTCCCTCCTGCAAACATCGCCCACATAACCCAAACCGGCACTGAAATAAATGACGCGACAAAAATTCCTAAAAGAATCGAGAGAAAAATTAAAAATCCGGCGAGCGATAGCGGCAAGAGTCTCACAAGCGTATTTTACCACTCTCAATACTCTATTCCCCTTTTGGCTTTGACCCCCTCACGGAAAATATGCTTAATCTCACGCATCTCGGTGACAATATCCGCGCGCTCGATGATCGCCTCCGTCGCATCGCGCCCCGTCAGAATCAGGTGCTTGTCTTTAGGATAGCGGTCAATAAAATCTAAAACTTCGCCGAGAGAAATGAGCTCGAGATGCAGTGCGTTATTCACTTCATCCAGAATCAGCATGTCCCAAATGCCTTTTTCAGCTTCCGCCTTGGCGATTGCCAGCGCCTCACGAGCGGCCTTTTCGTGTTCCGCGCGTGACAATGTGTCTCCCAGAATCCCCACGAACCCCTTCCCCATCTTACGAAGCTCAAAGTGCGGATGCAGAAACTTAGCTGATTTATCTTCCCCGGATTTCCATGGCCCTTTAATAAACTGAATCATCAGGACCTCTTTGCCCTCGCCAACAGCGCGCAGGGCTTGGCCCAGAGCCGCAGTGGTTTTCCCTTTGCCGTCGCCTGTATTGATGATTATCATACTGTAATTTTACTCCCACTCCATGGTCGCCGGCGGTTTGCTTGTAAGATCATACAAAACCCGGTTCACTTCCTCGATCTCGTTTGTTATACGCGTTGAGATTCTTTGCAAAATTGCAAAGGGAATCTCTGCAGCACGAGCCGTCATGGCATCTTGCGACTCAAGGATGCGTAAGACAATAGGGTATTTATAACTGCGCTCATCGCCTTGAATACCCACGGATTTAATAGACAAGAGAATCGGAAATGTCATCCAAATCTTTTTGAAATACTTCGAATGCTGGAGTTCTTCTTGAATGATCATATCTGCCTCGCGTACAATCCGCACCTTTTCAGGCTTGACCTCGCCGATGATGCGAATGGCAAGCCCTGGCCCCGGAAAGACTTTGCGTTGGTTAATCTCGGCTGGTAAACCCAGCCGGGTGCTAATGCGACGCACTTCGTCCTTGTAAAACTCGGCCAGCGGTTCATACAGACGAATTTTTAAGCTCTTGGGCAACCCGCCGACATTGTGATGAGACTTTATGCGAGATGAATACTTGGTTGAGCCGCTTTCAATTCTATCAGAATAGATCGTGCCTTGAACCAGCACGCTTGCTCTAAAACGCCTCGCTTCCTCTTCAAATATTTTTATAAAAAGTTTTCCGATCCGTCTCCTTTTGTCTTCGGGATCGGTCACTCCTCGAAGCGCGCGATAAAAGCGGCTCTGGGCAAAAATCGTCCGAAGACGAAAAGGAAAGCGTCTGAATGTTTTCTGGATTTGTTTCGTCTCTCCGCTCCGCATCAGGCCTGTATCCACGTAGACAGCCAGCAATCGCCTGCCTACGGCACGCGCCACTAAAACGGCGGCAACCGACGAATCCACGCCCCCGGAAAGCGCAATGAGCGCTCGCTCTTTCCCAATTGCCATCTTTGCTTTTGCAATCAAGTTTCGGACGTTTATGCGAGACGATCTTTTATAACTCGAGGCAAGCCGCAAGAAATTCCCGAAGATTCTCTCGCCAAATTGCGTCTGCGACACTTCAGGATGAAATTGAACGCCATAAATTTTTCGTGCGTCGTCTGCGAAAGCCGCAACT
>JACOZA010000044.1 GCA_016181565.1 Candidatus Sungiibacteriota bacterium | reverse complement strand
ATGATATCGACCGATTCAACACGCCGCGCGAACCGGCTGACCCATTCATGAAAGAAACCAAGATTAGCGTCATCGAGATCAATCGCTTGTGTAAGAATCAAAAGACGCATAGAAAAGGGCGCTCTGCTTGTCTCCTCTCGGCCATCATGCCACAAAAACCAGATAGATTCCCGCGATAATCACCGCAATGCCCGCCATTTGCGGCAGGCTGACAGTTTCATGAAAAAGCAGTCTGGAAAACAGAAAAATCAGAATGATATTGAGGCTCAAAACAACGGGATAGACCAGCGAAAGCGAATTTCGCGAAAGCAGATAAACCCAGGATAAAAACCCGAGGCCGTACAAGAATAAAGCCGCGAGCATCAAGGGACTCTGTAAGATTTTCCAGATCATCGCAAAAACGCCAGCCAATGAAATTGACAACGCGCCCATATTTGAGATCCAGTACTTGAAGATGAGTTGGGTGGACACTGCGCTCGCGACAGCGAAGAGCAATAGTGAAATGCTGGTGAGAGACATGGGATTGGTTTAGTGATTAGATACTATGCCGGGTAGTAGAAACTCGATTTCAGTTAAGCAATAATATTTATATTTGATTGATATCTGACTCATTATTAATATCTTCGTACTGCCCCAGTGAAACTCTTGCGCGCCGCGGGCGCTGGCGAGTTTTCACTACCCGGTATGCCCCATGATAGCAAAAGTTTTAAGAAAACGGGAGATCGTGATTCAATCACGGCGGCACCGATATAGCGCTTCGCGATATCGCGCGAGATATTCGTCAAAACTCTCCTGCCGGCGAATTGGGCGCGGCTTAAAACGGTCTGGATCCGCCGCAATCGAGGAAAGGGCTCTGGCGATGGCATCAGTGTCCCCCACCGGAACTATAATTCCGTTCCCGCCGTCACGGACTAGCTCTCCCGCAAGCCCCACATCCGTCATCACCACGGGTATTCCGGCATATACGGCATCCGCTGCCGCCACCCCCCACCCCTCATACTGCGAAGTCACCAAAAATACGTCAGCCTCGGCGTAATAGTGGGAAAGATTGTCGCGCCAGCCATGGAATACAACTTGATTGTGGATCTTTAAGGTTCTTGCCAGATTCTCAAGAAGGCGCCGCTCGCTCCCGTCGCCCACGATAGCCATCTTTCCTGCGCCGCCGCGTTTTATGAATTTATGGAAAGCTAAAAGCGCATGATCAATCTGCTTCTCTTTTTCAAGTCTGGCGACGACAAGAATCGAGAATGCTCCATCTGCCGCTCCTTGCGGCACTGCGTCAAGCGGCACGCTCCAAATTGGGAGTGTCACAATTTTGGAAGCTTCAATTTTCAGTTGGGACTCAAGCGAACGCTTGATGCGCTGACTCACGACGCGAATGCAATCAGCCCGCGGCAGCAAAAATTTGGCGATCCGAAACCGCACCCGATTCTCCCAGCGCTCGCGCCTAAAATACGGAGAGAAAAAGTCTGTATGCACTTGAAGCTGCAAACGGGCCCCGCTCCGCCGCCGCAGCAGCCAGGCCACTAAGCCGGATTCAAACGGATCCTGCGCCGAGATGACAATCTCCTCACCCTTAGACGCCAGGCCAAGGATCGCCTTCCCCATCCGCCAAGCCTGAAACGGCGCGAGCCAGCGCGATGAAGAGTTAGTAGGGAAGGCAATAACATTTTCCGCTAAAGTCTGTTTCTCAAAACCCGGCCGGGTGAAAGCAAGAATGAAAGAGCGGTCAACTAAAGTCCCGTAAGCGGCGATCCGCTCGCGCGATTTCGGGTTTAGAAAATCGGAGAAATTTCGATGCCCCGATCCGATAGTAAGAAGAGTCATGGATGTTTTTTGAGAAGTGACCGAAGCAGCTCATCGTACTTTTGAGCCAGCTCCTCCCAAGAGGACACCAAAGCGCCGCTTCCCGCACCAGTTCGCAATTTGCGGTAGGTGCGCGGATTCTCGACCATTTGATAGGCGCTGAAGAACGAGGATTCGCTGAACGGGTCAACCAAAACTACTCCCTGTTTCTCATCAAGTTCAAAACCGCAGTGTTTTGTGAGAATCGCGGGTACTTGCAACGCCAGCGCCTCAAGCGCCAGATTAGGACTCACGTCCGAGAATGAAGGAATCATCACCGCCCGCGCCTCCTTAATTACCGCCTGCAGGGCCGCGTGTGCCAAGGGGGGCTCGATGGCCACGTATTCACCCATGCCGTAGGAGAGAAGCATAATTCTCAATTGTCGCTCTTCCGGTCCTTCGCCGATTAATCGAATCCGCAGACGGCTTTTCTCTTTGAGGCGAAACTCACGGAATACCAGAAGAGCGCGGCGGAGATTTTTAAGAAAAAGAAATCGTCCCGCGTATACGATTTCGGCGCGCGCCTTGCTCGAAGGCCCCAAATGAGTAATGGCTCTTTCGACGGCGTTGGGGATTACCGCAGTGTTGGCTTCGCGCAGGCGGTACGGCGAAAGAAAAATATTCCTCTGCCAGTCTGTCGAAAAAATAACCAGCGAGGCTTTCTGCAAGACGAACCTTGCGAGATAATAAATAATCTTTTCTTTTAAGCCAAAAGAAGGCGGCCCCCTATAGAGATCCGGGAGCGCCAATTCCTGCCGATGCGTCTCGACGTGCGTTTCCCAGAGAAAATCACCGCCGACGCGGACCAGGTACCGTTTTCGACAGATGAAGGCCGCGAGAGCCGCCGGGAAACCCATACTGAAGTGATCCAGAAGCACCACAAAATCACTTCGCCAGACCCCCGGCAGAGCGGATAAAAACGCCATAAGATGGCGAAGGCCGGTGGGGAACGACCGACGAGTAAGATGTACGCCAGAGAGACGCTCGCGAGAACCAGAGGTATAGGCCAGTACTTCTACCCTCCACCCATCAGCCGAGAGCAGTTGATGAAGCTTACCCGCATAACGCGCTGTACCCCCAAGCTCGGGCGGATAAATACCGGTTGCCAAAAGAAGCAATGGCCGCTTCGCCCTCCGAATCTCTTCAAAAAAGACAGACTGGTAGAGGCCGGCGATCCGCTCCCAGCCATAACGCTCCGAGACAAGCTGGAAAGCTTGGCGAACAACGCCGTCCCGAAGCGAAGTATCGCCAAGCAACTCACGCACTGCCTTCGCGACCGCCTGGGGATTATCCGGCTCGACCACCATGCCCGTCTCGCGATCGATAAGAAAATCGAGAATGCCCCCCACGGGCGTCCCAATCACGGGAATCTTAGCCGCCATGGCTTCGATAAAAGAGTTTCCCATACCCTCGGAACGAGACGGCCGCACGAAGATATCGGCAAGTTCCAAGCACTTTATCGCCTCTTTATGCTCTTTCTCCCCGAGAAAAACCACATGAGACGCGACACCCATCTCCGCCGCGAGTGTTTTCAAAGCGGCCTCTTCGCCGCCCCCGCCGACCAGGAGAAGAAAAGTTTCGCCGCGCAGTGATGGGGGGATATGCCTAAGACTCGCAATCGCGGTGTCTATTCCATTCTTTTTCACCAGCCGCGAGGTGCTGACAAGCACTTTTGCCTTCGCGGGTATCCCTAAGTTTTGCCGCCGGAGACGTTTTTCTTTCTCGTTCAGTGTGCCTCCAAATCCCTCCAGCGCCACCCCATTGGGAATCACATAAACCGCGCCTCGGTATCCGAAACGTTTGGCGAGCTCACCCAGATAATTGCTGATGGCTGTTACTTGTCGAGCTCCAAGAAGTGCCGCGCGCCAGGCGAGACCAATCAGGCCGAAGCGCGATTTTCGAAGATGTGATTCGGGATCTCCCTCCTGCAGTGTTAAAACTATCGGAATGGTTTTTCTCCAGCGAAAGATATTGATAAGGTAAGGCACGCCCGAAGCAAAAGAAACCATCACCCCCCAAAAGAGGGCCGCGGGGAATCTCTTTAATAACTTGCGCACCACAAAGGGACCTATCAGCGGAAGCAAATATTTATCGATGGGCGAGCCGATGCCGACACGAACAATCCTGATCCCATTATCTATCTCTTCCTTATGGAGACCTCTTTGGAGGCGAGCAGTAACGACAATAAAATCGAAATGCTCTTTTAAGCGCGCCGTTACTTCCTCAATCGCCACTTCGGCTCCTCCGATGAAGGGCTTATAGGCGGTGCTAAAAACGTAGACAATCGGTTTGGGAGCGATGGGGGTCAGATTTTTCATGCATGTATCTCCCGGCGGCGCAAGAAAATAAATACCACTCCGCCGAGAATCCCCAATAAAAGTGACCCTCCCAGGAGGACGGCGGTCAACGGTAAGCCGGCGTTACCAACATCTGCGGCTGCCGCAAGAGCCGAGGCAGTAGCCAGTTTTGCCGGCTCGATATCCTTCTCTATAACCTGCGACGGGACAGCTCCCGCTCGTTCTCTCGATACTAGCAGGTCTGGGGTCTGGGACAGTGTCTCTCTGGTTTCCAACGCCGGCTGTTTCTTGTCTGCGTCTAACTGTGATACTCCCGGAGACGGCGGCGCGGTACGCCACGCGTCGCCGAAACGGGCCGTGGCGAGAACCCCTGAATAGTCAAGGAGCAACACAGACTCAACATTCTGCAAGTTCCCGTAACGAAGTGAAACTCCTTTGGCATTGCTTAAAAGAAGACCACTCGTTATATTCGGCAGGAGAAACAAGCTGTGGCCGCGGAGCATTGTTCCTTGCGGCAGACTGAATTGCTTCCCCGCGTCATCCGCGATGACCCAGCCGGTGAGATCGATCATCGGCGAACTAGCATTTTCGAGTTCTATAAATCCCCCGGAGCCAGGCACGGCTTCACTCAAATGAATATAATTTTTTTCAACGCGGACATCGAAGAGCGCAGAACCAATGGCCTCCCCGGAAACGACATTGAGTGATGTGGTATACACCCCGGGGAAATGAAAGGTGTGCGTCACCGAAGGCCCCTCGGTAACGCTTCCATCGCCAAAATTCCACAAGTATCGCGCCTCCCCCGTGATCGGCTTCATCTCACTGCCGAATGCTCGGCCCCCAAAGCGGTGCGATGCTCCTACGACCCCGTTTATGGGCGCTTCGATCTCCACTGAAAGCCGCGGCACTATATAAGTGGGAGCGGTATTTGTCGACTCCGCCCGCCGCGCCGTCCTGTTTTAAGCAAACCGATGCTCCCTCGTTTATGCTTGAAATATCAATGAAGGTACTCGCCTGCCAGATACCCGTCTCAACCGCCGCCGACTCCCACGTTTTTCGTTCGGAACTCCCCGGCTTATGGTAGCGCAAAAAAGACTTGATGGTGTCTTTCGAGCGCGGTTCGCCCGAAAAGAGAGCCAGGGAACCGGAACTATTCCCCATATTCTCGGCGGGGCTTTCGTGATGAAGCAGAATGTCCGTGTCGGCGCCGCTTCTGCGGAGAGCCACAAGGACATATCCGCCCGGCGGCAGTTGGAACCCGTTCGGGAATGTAAAGTAACCGATACCGTCCGGATATAATTGCCAGCCGGAAAGATCTTCTTTCGCGCTCGACGAATTATACAGTTCCACCCATTCAAGGCCAGTATCGCCATGCTCACCGTCAATGGGATTGAATAGAACCTCGTTTATCGCAACGCCCCCCAACGCCGCAGGTGAAACCAGCAGTCCGCTTAACGCCCAGAATGCCGACCAGAATGTTATACGCATGTTTCCATTCTAATCTAAATTCAATTTGGGTAAAAAGAAAAAGCGCCGGAAAGCATCCGAGGCGCTTTTTCTTTTTGATGCGCGGAAAATGTTTACTGACTCAATTCGCTTAACTTGGCGCGGGTTTTGGGGCCGACGATGCCGTATCCGGGGCTAGACGCGTCAGCTATGCCGTATTTCTCCTGGAAGCGCCGAACTGCCGCTTGCGTCAAAGGCCCGAAGAAGCCGGAAACGACGCCGTCCGGATAAACATCCTTATCGCGCGCCAGAATTTGCTGCAGCGCCGTTACTTCTTCACTGCGGGCACCCAAAGTAAGCGTTCGTGTGATGCCGACGGCTTGGGGTACCGCCGGAGTTGTTACGGGCGAGGGCGTCTCACCGGCCCCGAAGATCTCCTCAAGCTTTGCCCGAGTGGCCGGGCCAACTCGTCCAACCTGCGGCAGTCCGTATTTGGCCTGGAAACGCTTTACCGCCTGCGCCGTAAGATTTCCGAAATAGCCCGTAAGTTGGCCTTCGGGATAAATTGCGGGGTCGGTTGCGAGAAGCTGCTGAAGCCGCGACACATCCTCTCCGCGAGAACCAGCGCCCAGACTCCGGGTTATAGCCGAAACTCCGCTCCCGGCTGGACTTCCTCCTCGCAGAGTATTTACTTGCGCCAACAAACCGGCCAGTTTTGCCTGCAAAGCAGAAACGGATTCTGTCGAAGATGGAGCAGTCGGAGCGGACGGACTCACGTAGGGACTTGAAGAAGAACCCCCGCCGCCTCCGCCGCCACCACCGCCGCCTCCTCCGCCGCCTCCTCCTCCGGCGCCACAAGTCCCCGATGGAGTTACGGTAATAGTTTGGCTTGCGGCACCCGGCTCAAGGAAAAGCATAACGCTTGACTGGGAGTTGTCGCATTGGGTAGCCGCACCACTCAACGTATTGGTCAAATTCTTTCTGTCACTGGAGCGCAAAGTAACTCGATGCCCTCCAGACATAGTGAAGTCTATTGAAGCGGAATTGACGGTAAACGAATCAAAGTTGGAAGAA
Organism: Candidatus Sungiibacteriota bacterium; assembly: GCA_016181565.1. Taxonomy (GTDB): domain Bacteria; phylum Patescibacteriota; class Minisyncoccia; order Sungbacterales; family JACQCQ01; genus JACOZA01. The sequence goes on along the minus strand of JACOZA010000044.1, from coordinate 4,517 downwards.
GCAGCCAGAGTATATTGAGAACCGTCGGATGGCAGAGAAATCGTAACGTCGTTATCCACGGTTACATTTTGCGCCAGGGCCGCCGCAGGGACGGCGAGAACAGCCAGAGCCGCGAGAACCGCGAGCGTCAATAAGCGTCTTATCATGATCAAGCCAAGAAAATAATTAAAGTTCAGTTATGAGGTTAGTCGCACGTAATTCCACCGGCTGCCTGTGCTTGTCCCGTAACGAACCAATTGGTGCCGTCGGAGCGGACTTCAACCCAGTCGCCGATGACATCTGCCGTCTGGACGAACGAGATTAAATCTTCGGAAGTACACAGCACCAGAGTGCTGTTCACGTCAATCGGACCCTGAAGGATATTTGCCGGAGCAATTATAGTCATATTCGTAGTACTAATTGCGGTACTATCTACAAATCTGTACCAAACGCCGCTGGTGCCCCCAATCGCCGGAAGCGTCAAATCCAGGCCGGCGGTCCCTATATAGAATGTCGTGCCGGATTGAGCGGCAGTCAGAGTCGTGTCCGTGGTCGGAGATGAGGTTGCTTCACGATTAAGAAGGGCGGCTCCGCCAAGGGTAATCACGCCGTCAGTAGCGTTAGAAATCGTTTCGCTGTTTTGCAATCGGATATCAGCTGTGCCATAGTCGACAGCTGAACCAGTATAGCCGGTTGTTTCCGCATGGAACAAGTCGAGCCCGAAGTCAAACTTGCTGGCTGCGGTTGAGTTGAAGTACTGAACTCCAAAAGCCGCGCGAGGCGTAATTTCGCCCCCATCGCCGCCAAGAATCGCAACTACGGCAAAATCACCAATATCGGTTTCTAGTTCACCCACTAGACCTGCTTTAGCGCCAACCAAACCGTCGCTGGTAGTAACAGAATACTTGCCAATTACACCTGCGTGGGCGGTAGCATTGGTATTGGTCAGCGTATCACCCAAGAAGTTGCCCATAACGCCCGCATGGTAAAAGCTGGTGCCTCCAGCGGCTCCTTGGTAGGTCAGGTCACCCGCGAAGTTCTGGAATGAGCCGGTTGCACCTGTAGCTCGGGTTATAGCCGATTCTACTGCCCCATAAGCCGTAAGTCCGCTTGTAAAAAGCGCCGTAGTGGAGGCCTGCAATGTTCCAGTAAATAAATTAACATCTGTTGCGGCGTCGCCGAAAGTCGAATTGCCGCTTACCGTTATATTGGTACCGATACTTGTCGCCAAGACAGAGAACGCGACAGTTAATGCCGAAGCGGCCGCGATAATGCCGGCGACTTTTACCCCGCGATAGATTTTTTTAGTTTCCATAAAAAAATTTTAGACTTTATAAAATAACATCAAAGGAAATGGAATTCCTTTAGCGACTCCAATATATGTTAACACAAGACCGCATCGCGACAAGGGCGAATTACCCACGGGTTATCCACAATGAACCCACTCTAATCTCAATCTGGCGGTTTCTAAATTAACTTGAAAGGTTGTGGAAGCAAAGGCGAGCTTAGCTCGGTTCGCCCCGTTACAACCTGACGGGGCGAAGGCCGGATTGTAACGGGGTTCACTCTCTCAATTATTCAAGCCATCCGCCCTGGAATTTTGGCGGCGTGGGAGCTTCGTCCCGTTACCGCAGAGCTGATGTACGCATCCTACGCTATAGCGTAGGATGCGTACATCTCAAGTTATACACTTCTGCAGGAGACCGTGGCTGGAGGGCTGTAGGTAGAAGGAATAGGCGAAGTCTCGAAGAGTCTTGATAGATACCGCGGATGGAAGCCTCGCGGTAACGGGATTCATTTTACGCGGAGGCGCTCAAGTTCACCGAGCGCCCCGCTATTGCCGGGGTCAAGCTCCAGAAGTTTTTCGTAGTATTCAATGGCTTTCGCAATATTGCCCATTTCTTTATAGCGCCGCGCCAAATACGAAGTCAGATCGAGACTCCCCGGATTATTCTCTAGGCCCTCCAGTAAAACATCATCGGCCAGATCCGCTTTCTCATGATACGAATAGTGGTAAATGTCGGAGAGCGTAATGTAGGCGTCAACCAGCTGCGGCTCGTTCTCAATGGCGACACGAAGATTCTTCTCGGCTCTCTCGAAATCCGGCAAGTAGTGCCAGTAAAGTTCCCCGAGATTCTTGAACGATATCACGTTCCGTGGGCGGACGAGGCCAGCGTACTCCCAGGCGTCCCTGGCGCCTTCGTAGTCGCCGATGACTTTCTTGTAAAGCCCGAGCTTAAGCCAGGGATCCAAGACGTCGGGATCGACGTCAATCGAGCCGGCGGCGTCAAGGATGCCCTGCCGAATGACTTTTTTCTGCTCGTCGTTGAATAGCCTTACTTCTTGGGGGTCTTCGCGGATCTCTCGGACATCCCTCCCGGCGTATTTAGGCAGCGGTTGGCCGGTCGCGATCCCGATCCGTTCACTGGCGGGGAGGCCGATCAGCGGGCGAACTTGAGCGCGAAAAAGAAGCGAGGCCAAAAGCAGCAGCGCCATGCCTATACCGATTAAGACCCAGGGTCTTACCAATGCTCTTTTCCAGCGTCCTAGATTCTCTCCCATACCCCACAGTAGAACTTCGGATTTATGTTATTGCAGTAGTATTCCAAGCTCGCAGTTTTGTTTCTAGCAGTCATAGTATCACGGCGCTTTTTATTCCCCCGCGAGACCCTTTCCGAAGTTTCACTACGGGGCATATGCGGCAATAAAAATTATTCGTTCAACAAAAATATCCTCGAATACACAGGCGGATATTCAACAGATTTTTCTATTTTATTTTAGGGCTCGGAAAGTGTAAAGGCGGCACTCCCCGCGGAGGGCAGTTCGGGATTCGAAGTCGCCGAGTCAACCGTAAACTTCAGGACGCCGCCGTAAAAGGGCCCAACGAGCAATTCCGCCCAGAGGGAGAGCGTCTTTGATTCGCCGGGTGCCAGTGTCTGGCCGGCATAATAGGAGATGAGCTGCGTATTGTAGGGGCCGGGATCGGGGACTCGGCTGCGGATAGTGATATCCTGCCTCACCAGCAAGTCGGAGTAAGTCGTCGTGCCGTTACGCAGCAGCAGCTTCATATCCCGGCCGCGGGAGTTGGGCGCGTTCATGGCTTCATCCATGGTGATATTCACCCGATATAAAACTATCGCGGAGGCGGAGTCATTGGCAAACGTCACATCGCCTAATTTAGTTGACTCGGCGAAACGCCGCGTTTCACTGCCGGAGATATACAGAGTATTCGTCGGCACGCGCGGCGGGGTTGTCGTGGCAGCCGGTTCGATGACTAACGGCGGGGTAGAGGTCGCGGGAGTTGTAGTACCGGAAATCTCACGCTCTTTTTCCGCCAGCGTCTTTTGCAACTCCGCGAGTTTATTTAGCAACGCTTCAAGCTCACTCTCGGGCGAAACTCTTAAGAGCCTCGAGTTAATTTTGGCTCGCGTCTTGGGACCAACGTAACCGGCAGCGGGCGTAATGCCTTCGCGCTGCTGGAACCGCTTGACAGCCGATTGCGTCAGGCGGCCGAAATAACCCGAAACTATGCCCTCCGGATAAAGCGCCGCATCTTTCGCGAGAAAAGACTGAAGCAGTGAAACCGACTCTCCTCGGCTGCCTAGGGTTAGATCTGACGTTAGTTCGTCCGCTGCCGCTAAAGCCGCCAGCGGCAAGACAAAAACGGATAGCAATACAAAAGATAAAACTTTTTTCATAGTCCCCTCTAGTATAACAGGTTGAATAAAAAAACGTTAAATATGGGATTTCCACTCGGGGATGGAGCATCCTCCTTCCTTGCCTATTTTGCCCTCATCTGCTTAAGGCGGACGAGGGCCAGGCGCTTCTTCGGAGCTTTTGCGAAAGGAGGATAAACAAAAACTCCCGCGTCAGACGCGGGAGTTTTTGTACTCGGCTCACAAGACCGAGATTTCTAGAATTAGCTGTTACCTCGTGATAAAGTCGTTATTGGTCTTCTGCGCGTCCACCGTTGTCGAAGCCGCTTCCAGGAACCGGACTGAAGTGCGGTCAAAGTAGGCCGCATCACCCAGCAGACTTACCAGAATAGAGTCACCGGCTACGGAGCTCGCGACCGTCCCGCGAAGCTGGAAGTATCGGGTAAGGCCGGCTGGCACCTGGATCGCTTCAGCATTCGGGTTCGTCGCGTCCTTTGTCTGCGGATCGAAGTACACCTCTACTTCACGCTCCGTCGCGGAGGTTGAAGCAATGCCGTTCAACGAATCCTCGCCAACGATGTCAACCTGACGGGCGTTCAACGGATTGTTGCCGTAGGCCTGCACCTGGAAGGTAGCATCGCTGTAGCGATCCACATAGAAGTTCGTGGTAGTCCCCACTGTCGTTGACGAGACACTGAAGGTGAACTTGTAGAGGCTGACGTCTCCCTCGGCGGGGGCCGTGACGGAGAAGCGGTAGAGAACCATAGAGCCGTTTACCAAGGTGTTCGACGGGACAGCAAGTTTAGTAAGCTTCGGGTAAGCTTTAACAAGTCTCACGCCGTAGCCGTTAACATCTGTATTCGTCGTGACGTTGAAGGCCGA
>JACOZA010000043.1 GCA_016181565.1 Candidatus Sungiibacteriota bacterium | reverse complement strand
GCCTCACTAAATAATGTGGCTAAATTAGTGTTGAAAGTCCCCGTAGCTCAATGGATAGAGTGCTTGGCTTCGAACCAAGAGGTTAGGGGTTCAAATCCTCTCGGGGACGCAAAAATTTAAATCTCTCCTATGAAGAATTTCCAAGTTCCAAAAGAGATTGCGGAGATAGTTTCTACGTTAATAAAAGCTGGTTATAAAGCCTACGTTATTGGTGGTTGCGTTCGCGATTTATTACTTGGGCGAGAACCAAAAGACTGGGATGTTACCACTAATGCCACACCAGAGGAAATCCAAAAAATATTTCCTGACACAGTTTATGAAAATGAATTCGGTACGGTGGCGGTAAAAACTGGCTCCAAGGATCTGAAGCTCACGATTGTCGAGGTCACCACCTTCCGCAAAGAAGAAAAATATTCTGATTTACGCCATCCCGACAAAATTGAATTCACTGATTCCATTGAAGAGGATCTTGCCAGGCGCGATTTTACAGTAAACGCCATCGCGCTGCAAAGCGCAAATGGCAAATCGCAAATAGTAGATCCTTTCAATGGGCAGGAAGATCTCAAAAATAAGATCATTCGAGCAGTCGGCGACCCCGCCAAGCGTTTCAACGAAGATGCCCTGCGCCTGATGCGGGCAGTGCGATTTGCGGCGGAGCTGGGCTTTACTATTGAGGAGAAAACAACAGCTGCCATAAAAAAATCGGCCAACCTTTTAGCTAAAATCGCCAAAGAGCGTATCAGGGACGAATTCGCGAAAATTATCATGTCCGACGGCAAAGGTCCTTATAATGGAGTACTTAAACTGGAAGAGTTGGGGCTTCTCGCGCACATCATTCCCGAGGTGCGTGAAGGGATTGGTGTAGGCCAAAACAAGCACCACATCTACACCGTCTGGGAGCATAATTTATTAGCACTCGACTATGCCGCTTCTAAAAATCATCCGTTGGAAATCCGGCTAGCTGCTCTTTTGCACGATGTCGGCAAGCCCCGCACCAAAGCCGGGGAGGGACCGGATTCAACTTTTTACAACCATGATGTAGTAGGCGCCAAAATGACCAGAATTATTCTAGGTCGCCTAAAGTTCTCCAGCAAGCTGATTGATCATGTAACCCACCTCGTACGCTACCACCTCTTCTACTACAACGTGGGGGAGGTAACTGAAGCCGGCATCCGGCGATTTATTCGTCGGGTAGGAGAAGAAAACATTGAGGACCTCTTGAAAGTGAGGGAAGCCGACCGTATTGGCTCCGGAGTGCCCAAGGCTTTCCCCTATAAACTGCGCCACCTGAAATTTATGATTGAAAAAGTCCGCCGCGATCCGACAACTCCCAAAATGCTCGCAGTCAAAGGCGATGATGTAATGAAAATTCTGGATGTTCCCCCCGGTCCGAAAATCGGTTGGATATTGAATATTCTTCTTGAGGAAGTGCTTGATGACCCCGCGCACAATACTAAACAGAATCTAGAATCTAGAATCTTTAATCTAGGAAAATTACCTGACGAGAAGTTAAAGAAAATTGCTGAAAACTCGAAGAAACGAAAAGAGGAGTTCGAGAGCGGCATCGAGGCGGAGATAAAGCAGAAATATTACATCGAGTAAATGTTGGGATTTTTCGATTCGGGACTAGGCGGTCTCACTGTACTAAAAGAAGCGGTGAAGCTTCTCCCTCAATACTCCTATCTTTATTTAGGAGATAACGCCCGAGCGCCTTATGGTGATTTGGATCAGGAGACCATTTATGATTACACGGTTGAAGGGGCGAGCGAACTTTTCCGCCGCGGTTCACAGCTTGTCGTTCTCGCGTGCAATACGTCGTCCAGTGCCGCCCTGCGGCGCATCCAACAAGAATTCCTTCCCGAAAAATTTCCAGAAAAGCACATCTTGGGAATTATTGTCCCCACCGCCGAAGAGATCGGCAGTTTCACCGAGTCGCGGGAAGTCGGCATTCTTGGCACCCAAGCGACAGTCAATTCTCTTGCCTATACCAAGGAAATTGCCAAAGCTTTCCCGGAAATTAAAACCTACGAAGCTGCTTGCCCCATGCTCGTGCCACTTATCGAAGAAGGCAATGGCGACTCACTGGAGATCACCGACTTAATTCAGATCTATTTAAATGAACTCCTTGTTCAGTCCTTCGAGATCGACACTGTCATTTTGGGTTGTACTCACTTCGCCCTCATTGAAGATCAAATTAAGCGTCAGCTGCCATACGGCGTGCGAGCCATCTCCCAAGGTCCCATCATTGCCGAAAAGCTGAAAGATTATCTCTCCCGCCACCCAGGGTTAGAAAATGATCTAGAGAAAAATAGCAAAAGAGTGTTCCTCAGCACCGATGATTCTCCCCGGGTTGAATCTTTGTCTAGCTTGTTCTACGGTAGTCCTGTTAAAATTGAACTCGTGAAGTTATAGGATCGGGCTGTAGTGTAGTGGTAGCACGAGTCCTTCGGGAGGATTTAGCTCGAGTTCGAATCTCGGCAGCCCGACACTTCGACAAGCTCAGCGCAAGCATGATTAAGATTTATCAGAAAACAATCAGGGATAAGGCGATTAAAGAGATCAACTCCTTTAAAGTCGGTTCTTGGATATATGTGGAGGCTCCGACTGAAGAAGAAATTAAATCTTTAACAGAAAAACATAATCTTGAGGAATCGCTTTTAAGAGATGCGCTGGATCCATATGAAGTGCCACGAATTGAAATTGAGAGAAAGGCAGCTTACATTTTTACTCGCGTTCCCCAAGGCGAAGATATAAAAGCGGCAACCGCACCTCTCCTTATTATAATTGGAGAAAACTTTGTTCTGACTTTATCTACTAAACCGCTCCCATTTTTGGGGGAGTTTCTTAAAGACAAAATAGATTTTACTACTACCCAAAAGACTAAACTTTTTCTCCAAATTTTCTCCCAAATTGTAAGCTCTTACAACCTTTCCCTAAACAACATCAGCCGTAGAGTAAGAAGCGTAGGGATCCACCTGGAGGAGATAACCAATAAAGATATCGGCCAGTTAGTGCGCTTCGAAGGAATTCTAAATGACTTCCTCTCTTCCCTTACACCCACCAATACCATTTTAAACAATCTTCTATCAGGGAAATTTATTGCTCTCTACGAAGAAGATAGGGATTTGGTAGAGGATTTAAGCCTAGGCATTGGCCAATTAGTGGAATCTTGTAAATCCGACCTGAAAACTATGGTTAATATCCGAGAAGCTTACTCTACAATCGTTACCAATAACTTAAATCGCATCATCCGCCTCTTAACTGCTCTTACCGTTATCATTGCCATCCCCACGATGGTCTTTAGCTTCTTCGGGATGAACGTTGCTCTCCCCGGAGCCGAGGCAATTGGCGCTGCCTTTTGGATTTTAAGCGGCACGGGTGTCATCGGCGCCCTTCTTCTCCTCATTTGTATCAAAAACCGCTGGTTGTAAGAGACAGCAGCTTTTTGCGTCTCCAACTCTAATAAGGGCTTTCAAAGGTCGAGTAACATTAGTTTTAGTCTAATGACTAGAATAGCTACTCTCGGATTGGTTCTCTCTTCAGCCATTTTTAGCCTCTTGGTGTTAAGTGTTGGGGGAGCTTTAGTCTCCAGCTCCGACCTCTTCAAGAGATGGGGAAGTAGAACAAGTTTCGCCAATACCCAAGAAGCAGCCCTCTTGGCGAATGCTGGTGTCTCAAGTGGCGCCAATGTAGCAGCTAGTACACAAACTCAAACAACTGGCGGGCTGGCTTTTGATGCCAAAACCGTTAGTAGAAAAACAGTTGCTAAAGCAACAGCTGGAGCAACAACTACTGCTACCACAAATACGGAAACTCGAGTCTCTACTCGAACAGAAACCAATACTTCTGCTAGCGTGAGTAATAGTGTTGCTGTAGCTGGTGGTGGCGAGAACGAGGAGAAAAAGGACAAAAAGACAGCCAGTAATGATAATGGTAGTAATGGAAATAATAAAAATGGTGGAAGCAAAAATAATGCTAGTGCTGTACTGGGTCTAACTCTTAGTGCTAGCTTAGAAACTAAAGCAGATCTCGATGGCGAAGCAGTCTTCTCTGGCAACAGCAATATATCGGGAAGTGGTAGTATCGATGGATCTGAAAATCATGGAAGGAGCAATAAGGATGGGGTTAATACCGGTGGATCAAGTAACGCCAATATCTTTCTCGGACTCTAAAAAAGAATAAGAGAATCAAAAATGAAAATACGGCTTTAAGCCGTATTTTCATTTTCCCTAATTACCCTATACTGATCTAAAATAAGGGCCTATAGTCTAGTGGCATGACACCACATTCGCATTGTGGAAGCGGGAGTTCGATTCTCCCTAGGTCCACAAATCGTAAGAATTATTAGCATTTAGCGTCTTTATTTATGAAGAAGCGTCAAGAAAAAGAATTTTGGCGGGCTTATGGAGCCTACGCCGATGCTCTCTTCCGGCACTGCTACTTTCGTATGTACGATAGAGAATTAGCTAAAGATCTCGTTCAAGAAACTTTCTCCCGGGCTTGGGCATCCTATTTCGTGGAGGGCAAGGAGGTATTAAATCTCCGCGCATTACTCTATCGCATCCTCAATAATCTTATTGTGGACGAAGTGCGCAGGAAGAAACCGGTGCCGATAGATACTTTAGAGGAGGATATCTCCCAGCCCACTAATCTTCCGGAACTCATTGGTAATACTCTAGCAGGGGAGAAAGTGATGCGGCTGCTCGATAAGCTGGATGGCAAGTATCAAGAAGCGGAATCAGGCGAAAATCCCCGGCGCGAAACGCGGTGGAATGCGTGAACCCAGCCGTGTTTCGCGCATAGAGGCCCGTACCGTCGTTTAAGCGCTCTTCCAGGTCGTCCAACGCGAAAAACGATTCGCCCGAACCGTGGCGCCAGGCCGTACCGGCTTGCGCGTAGCCGCCAAACGTGTGCGCATCGGTGCGCAGGCTTGGGGAAATTTCGTTTTGAACCCGCGAAAGCGTGCCGGCGAGCTTCGCGAATGCCCCGGCTTCGGGAGAAAACGCTTGCGCGTCGTGATAGCTCGCCCCCAGAAGATGAAACGTGTCGCGCTCGTGATCGCGCGACGGAAAATCAAGCGGCCCGGGATTCGTGCGATCGAGCCGCGAGGAAAGCGCGGTGAATTCCACGCTTCCCGCCGGGCCTACGCGCTTGCGATAGCGCGCAAGGCCGCCCGCGCCCGCCGCGTCGTTGTTCTCGCGCACGCGGCGCGCGCCGCTTACCGGGTCGCGAAACGGAAAATCCCCCCGCGTGCTCAAGCCCCCGCCGCCGATCACCCAATCGGCGCCGTCGCGTCCTCCGCGATAGACGGCCGCCGCTTCAAGCGTATTCGCGGAGCCTGCCAGCAACGAGGCGCTGAGATCGCGGCGGCCTCCGCTTTCTTCGGCGCCCGTTCCGATCCTCGCGCCTTGCGTTCTTAAATTAATCCTTCCTCCGGGGGCCGGAAGAATCACCGAAGTCGCGTCCATCGCGGGATAAAACGGCGAGTGGTATTCCACGGCTTCGACGAGCGCGGCCGGAAAAAGCGAGAAATTGATTCCCACGCCCGCGGGGTCTGGCACAGGCACGCCGTCGATGCTCACGGCGGTCGACGACGCGCCAAGCGCCTGAGGGGTGATGGCCGAAGTCAGGCTG
>JACOZA010000042.1 GCA_016181565.1 Candidatus Sungiibacteriota bacterium | reverse complement strand
CGAATAACCCCGTGACCGTCCAGTACCCCACCGCGGGGACAAAATTGGGACAGATAACAGTTACCGACTCTCTGAATAACACCGTCGGGCCCATCGCCTGCCAAAGCGTAACGGTAACCAGCGGTCCGCAGACGCTTGCTACCGAGGTCAGCGCCAGACGCAACAATTTAGATTTCTGGCATACCCTGCAACTGACAGGCGGGGCGCCCATGAACGACGTTGACTTAAGCTCAACCATCTCCGGATCCGCGGCGGGAACCGTCAACTTTACATTCTTCTGCAATAAAAACACCCCCGACACCGACACAAGCGAGCCGCGTGACGCCAAATTCGACGGCGTGGACATCACGCAAGCTTACGGGCCCGGTCCTGCCAACGCCGCTCCTCCCGGTGTCATCGGCAATTACTTTACTTTTGGAAATCTAAACATTGAAATTTGGCCCGCCGAAAAACGGTTTGCCGTCAATGATGTGTGCGACTACCCCACAGCCGGCACTTACTATCCCAAAGTCGTCGCGGAACGGCAAGCTCTCGCCGCCGAGGATCGCTTGAGCGCGGGCGTCGTTGTTTCGGGGGACTATGTTGATCTCATCATTGACTCGCACAACTCTGCCCCCCCGAATCCTATTCCCGGACAGCTAATGTCCTTTACCGGCGTTGTCAAAAATCAAGGGACAATTGGTGCGGGAGCATCCACCGCCCGGCTGCGGATTGATCTCAACAATAACGGCTGGAGTCCGGGAGAACCGGAATTCACTGCGCCAACCGGTGCCTTAGCGCCAAACGGCGGCAGCGAAACAGAAAGTTGGACTAATATCTGGGCGGCTGTTCTCGGCACTCACCGTTATCAAATCTGCGCTGATTCCACCGACGTCGTCGTGGAATCGAATAACGCCAACAACTGTAATGGAGCAACGACCGGAGTCTTTATCGTCGCGCCGAAACCGCAATGCTCCGACAGCATTGATAATGACGGCGATGGTAAAATTGATTATCCGGCAGATCCCGGCTGTGTCAGCCCCGAAGATAACAATGAGCTGGACAATCCCGACTTCCAAGAAGTCGAGCCCTAGGCATTGAAGACAGCCAACAACAAAAACGCCCGCGTCAGACGCGGGCGTTTTTGCGGGCTCGCTATGAGACCGAGGGGAATTTTGCTTTCGGCATTTCTCTACTCTCGTGCCTAGAATCAAATAAAGTAAAGCGCGAAGTGTACTCATTCTACGCTATAGCGTAGAATGAGTACACAAATTGAGAAAACATTGAGGAAACAATGAAAAAAATGAAAACCTGGCATTACATTAATCCTAGTCATTGGAATTGGAGCGGCAGACCAATTATAAATAGATAGCGAAACGCTCCCCTCTGATTTTAGGCCAGCGGCCTTATGCCGCAGATGAGACCTTTTTCTTTCGGGCATGCTGCCAATAGAGCGCCCCGTAAACCACGGCAATCGCCCCGTAATTTATAAGCATAAACCAGGGCGTCGCCCAAGAAACACCGTTGACAAAAAACGGCTGGGGCAGAGGCCAGAGGAAAGGCGTGGGGAAGAAGGCGGTCGAGTGCGTGGGGATGTCAATCAGAATGTGCAATCCCCAGGCGGTAAACTCCCAGGGGAGACGTTGGAAATAGAACCAGCCGATGGCAAATAACACCGCCCAAACAATCAGACTATGCGAGACATTGTAGAGGGCATGGACATATTGCGGTACCAACTCCGGCCGCGGGACATCGCCGTGGTCAAAGGCGATCGGCGTAAAACCACTGGTCAGCACATGGGCGACGATGAAAACGCCGAATGAAAATAAATCGGGAGCGATGCCAAAGAATACCGCCCACCAAACCCGTTTTTTGTTATAAATCGCTCCCGACCAGAGAGCGTGGGCGAAGATATCCATCTCGTTAGAAGCAGACCTGCCTGCTGGCAGGCAGGTCGCAATAATTCAACGTTAATTTTGCTCTCTTCATGCTATCCCTGCTTTAATTTGCTTCGCGCTCGCGGCTTCCAACGGGATCAATCCCGAGTAGCAGCAGTTCAACTAACGATGGCGAGCGTAGAAGCATTCCTCTAGCATTCGTTTTAGTAATCGGCCATATTATAACGAAAAACTCGTCTTCATCAGATCATTATACGGAGAAACCACGTAGCGAGCCAGCCGCCAGCGACCAAAAAACATCAGCCGCGTTTAACGCGGCTGATGTTTTTTGATAAGAGAGACATGTATTTAAGGTTCTCCTGGTCTAAAGTCGAGAGCTTCTATGCTCCAGCCATTTGGCGATGCTCTCGCCGTCGCGCCGCAGCCAAGCGGCATGGGAGCGCACCCGTTCGATGACTTGTAAAACCGACCGCGACGCTCCGGGAGCTTCGTGCGTTTTGAAGAAACGCTGAATCTCCTGGGCTTTGGCTTCGGTCGTAAAGACGGCGGCGGGCTGGACAAAATAGCGCAAGGTGTGCCCGCCGTGACCGTAGCGCTTAACAATCAACCGCCAGTGGGATGTAACAAAGTTCCATGCCAGGTCTCTCCCTCGGGGATTGGCGAATACCGCCCCGATGACGTCGTCTGCATCCTGCGCTCGGACATCTCGCGACAAAGCGAAACGGAGAGTTCGTGAGAGCAACTTTTTTGAACGGAACCGCCCCAGAGCTCTCCCCAGTCGATTTTTTTCTTCCTGCAAAGACTCATGTCTATATCGCGTCATCAATTTTTCGTATTCCGGGACGGCCCCATTCTCGGCAACCAAGCCGTAGACCACGGACCGAAGATCGGCGGGAATCTTATTTTTCTTTGAGCCCAAAAGTTGGAAGCGCTTTTGGGCTTCATAGACGATTTTAGCATCGCCGTAACTCCCGGCATTAAAAAGTGCGAGGCTGCGGAGCAAGGTGTCGGTATGGGTCTCTCTGGGCCGCTTCTGCCAGCCCAGACGCCCGGCGATACCCGCGAAAATTTCGAGCGCGTACTTTTTATAAGCGCCGAGGCACTTTTGATTTGCCAGCAGCAGCTCCAATTTTGCCAGATGGGCCGCCATGTCCGCCCACACGGTATAATCGGTCTCGTTTTTGTAGGCCCCGCAAAGCGCCAAAGCGGCATAGGTCGGAAGGCCCCCGGCTTCAGCCAAAGCGAAGGCGTCGTTCTCGAGCGAAAGCCGATCGCGCGGCGCCAATTGGCCGCCTGAAACTCCCCTCTCCAAAGCAGCAAGCAGCGGCATCGGATAATCCACGCGGTAGACTCCCGCGAGGCCGTAGTTAAACTTCACCCATTCATCCTTTTTCAACCGCAGAGAAATAATTTTTGATTTGGCATTCAATAACGTTTTTTCCACCCTCTGCGATGACTGGCGTCTAAAACTCACAGGGATAGACCAGAGCGTTTTGTCCTTCGATGCCTTTTTCGATAAGGCGCTCGAATAAAATCTCGACTGACGAAGTTCTAATCCTTTTTGCTTCTCTTGCACTGTAATGACGGGGTACCCGCCTCCCCTCGTCCAGTTTTGCATGATTTTTTGCACGGGACGCCCCGAGACATGCTCAAACGCCAGCCAGAGATCGTTGGTCTCGGCGTTAGCATATTGATGTTTGGTCAGATAGTGATTCAGCCCCTTTCTGAAATTTGCTTCGCCCAAGTAGTCCGCGAGCATGCGAATAATTGAAGCTCCTTTTTGATAACTGACCGCGTCGAAAATCTCTCCGATTTCATCGGGATGATGAACCTCGACTTCAATGGGATGGGTGTGCCGCAAGGCGTCCAAACTCAAGGCCGCGCCCAGATCCTGGTAGACAAACTGCGTCCAGATGTCCCACTCCGGAAAGATGTGGTCAACCGCCAGATATTCGATATATGAAGCGAAGCCCTCGTTTAACCACAAGTGAGTCCACCACTCCATGGTCACCAAATTCCCGAACCATTGGTGCGCCAGTTCATGCGCGATGACGAGGGCCACCCACTGCTTATTCGCCGTGGCGGTGTTTTCTGGATCAACCAGGAGCGCCGTTTCGCGATAGGTCACCGCCCCCCAATTCTCCATGGCGCCCGCGGCAAAATCCGGGATGGCAATCATATCCAGCACCGGCAAGGGATAGGGAATGCCGAAATATTTGGTATAAAACGAGAGAGTCCTCGCCGCGACATCCAAAGCAAACTTGGCCTGCTCTTTTTTGCCTCGAGTCACAAAAACACGCACCAGGATTCCTTCTTGGGTTTTAGTCTCGACAAAATCGAACTCACCGGCAATAAACGCCAAAAGATAGGTCGACATCTTTGGCGTCGGGAGAAAACGCACGGCCTTATATCCTCCCCCGTGTTCCTTTACATCCGTCTCAATGGTGTTTGAAATCGCCGTATGATTCTTGGGAACAATAAGCGTCACGTCAAAGACGGCTTTCTGCGACGGCTCGTCAAAACACGGGAAGGCTCTACGGGCATCGGTTGACTCAAACTGGGTCGTGGCGATGTATTTTTCTTCGCCGGCCACATGATAGCGACTGCGGTAAAATCCTTGCATGTTTTCGGTAAGCTTTCCCTCAAATTGAAGATCGAGCTCTCCTTTGCCTTTGGGAAGGGTGCCGGGAAATAGAAAACTGGCTGTCTCCGCCCCGCGGCTATAAGATATTTTCTTGGCGGGGATAGTTTTCTGGCCCGATCGATAGATGACGTTTCGGATTTTCAAATCTTTGGCATGCAAAAGAATCTCACTGGTTGGCTTGGCGAGAGTGAGGTAAATTGTCTCCTCGCCCCGAAACGCGAATGCTTTAAAATCCGGATGCAGCATGATCCGGTAACGTTCCGGCGCTGCATGGGCCGGCAGACGAACATCTAAGAGTTGTTTGATTTTCGGCATGGGCTTATTGGGCAATGGTACCTTAGCAGCAGCTGCCGTATGGATCAATAAGAGTATTAAGCCCCGTTAGACATATTGATTCCTAACGGGCAAGAGACCACGGGGCACTCAAATAACAAAGAGACTCGTTAGAGTTTATACGTATCTTCTCTGCGCCGCTCGATGCTTAAAATATTTGCCCCTTTATCACGGAATTCGAAGATGATGCGAATAGAGCCCTTGCGCACCCGAAAGAGACTCCTATATCCTTTCAGTTTTTTACAATCAAGACCGGCGAGATTTCGACTGGCAATTCTTGAGACGAGACGTTCTGCCTCAAATCTTTCTTTAGGAGAGAACTTTCTAAGCTGCTTATTGAGATCTGGCATTGAGAGAGCGAAGCCGCTTTAACAGGTCTCGGGCGGGAATCCCGTCTTTATAGAACTCGGTAAAATCGACTACCGTCTCCCACGCCGAGTCATCCTCGTCAGGAGGCACGATGCGAAACACGGGTTTTGACTTTCTGACTACCGTAAACGACTTTCCCTTATTCACCTCGGAAACGTATTTTTCTACATTCTCCCGAAGCTGCTTGAGTCCAATGATTGTTGCCATAATAAAATAAGTTTATCTTAAGATTAACTTACTGTCAATTCAAGGCGGCCCTAGCCGACAATTCTGCCGTTTTAGCATTGATTGGTCGTCAGCTGGAGAGTATCAGAACCTATTGTATTGGGTTTTACTTAAAAAGCTAAATATTGAATATATCCTATTAGCGTTGACAGCATTGCAGTTTAGTGATATAGAACTTGTACAAATCTTCTTGGGAGGTGAGCCATGACCGAGGCAACACGTGAGTG